>CALDMQ010000273.1 GCA_937917505.1 uncultured Erysipelotrichaceae bacterium
GGTTTGCAACACCAAATTATGAATTATCACTGACAAATAAATATGTTCAAATGATGATGATTTTTTCAATTATGTTTTTTAATATTTATGGTTTTGTAATTTTTAATCTTATTTTTTGGATATATTTAATTCGTTTAAAACCTTTTGGACAATCATATCTTTATCCACTGATTCCATTCAATGCACAAAAATTCTTTCAATTTTTGATAAGAAAACCAAAGAAAAATCAATAAAATCCTTTTCTCTCGTTTGATGAAATGCTAAAATGGGTATGGTGATAAAAATGGAAAAATATGATCATATCTATCAAACATATGTCAAAATTTTACAAGAAGAATTAGTTCCTGCCATGGGGTGTACAGAACCCATAGCATTAGCTTATTGTGCGAGTTTGTGTAGAGATGCTTTGAATGATGATATTGAAAAGATTGATGTGAAAGTCAGTGGTAATATTATTAAAAATGTCAAGAGTGTGATTGTGCCTCATACTGATGGATTAAAAGGCATAGAAGCAAGTGTTGTTGCAGGAATTGTGGCAGGACAAAGTGATAAAGTTTTAGAAGTAATTAGTGATGTTAATGTATCACAAAAAGAAAAAATGAGAAAAGTTTTAAAAACTTTACCTATATGTATTGAACCTCTTGAAAGTGAATATGTTTTAGATATTATTGTTCATCTATATGGAAAATCTCATGATGCTATGGTACGTATAGCTGGTTTTCATACGAATGTTATATGTATTCAAAGGGATCAAGATATTCTTCATCAAGCGGGTGTTTTTACAAAAAAAGAAACTTCATTAATTGATCGTACTTTATTAAATGTGAAAGATATTTGCGAATTTGCTTCTCTTGTTGATATTGATGATGTTAAAGATGTTTTGCAAAGACAAATTGATTATAATCTAGCAATTGCTAAAGAAGGATTGACAAATCATTGGGGTGCACAAATTGGAAAAGTATTATTAAATACATACGGTGATGATGTCAAGATTAAAGCAAAAGCTTATGCAGCAGCTGGTAGTGATGCGAGAATGAGTGGGTGTGAAATGCCAGTTATTATTAATTCAGGAAGCGGGAATCAAGGTATGACAGCTTCTTTACCAGTTATTATCTATGCTCAGGAACAAGGTTATGATGAAGAAAGATTATATCGTTCTTTGGTGATTTCTAATTTATGTACAATTCATCAAAAAACAGGTATTGGTCGTCTTTCAGCATATTGTGGAGCAGTAAGTGCTGGAGTCGGTGCAGGTTGTGGAATTGCTTATCTTGATGGTGGCGATTATGAAACTATTGCACATACTTTAGTTAATGCACTTGCTATTGTTTCAGGAATTGTTTGTGATGGAGCAAAACCATCTTGTGCTGCAAAGATTGCTTCTAGTGTTGATGCGGGTATTTTAGGTTATACAATGTATAAAAATGGTTATGAGTTTAAAGGTGGCGATGGTCTTGTTTGTAAAGGTGTAGAAGAAACAATTCATAATATTGGTCGTTTGTCACGTGAGGGAATGAAAGAAACTGATAAAGAAATTATAAAAATGATGTGTGATTAGTGAATAATCACACTTTTTGATAAAAAGAAAAGATAGCAAATTTTTTTGCTATCTTTTAGGTTTTTATGAAGAATGTTTAATGCTATGCTTTCATTTTCGATAAAGTTTTTAAGTTAGTGGAATCTAAACAAATATATAAATATAAAATGAGCGTATATATAAAACAATAAAAAAAGTGACATATTTGTTAAAAGATATGCTATAATAACTTGCAGGAGTGTGATGATATGGGTTATGAAGTGGTTTTAGATGATTTTCAAGGTCCTTTGGATTTGTTATTACATTTGATTAAAGAAAAGGAATTGGATCTTGAAACATTAGAAGTTTCTGTGATTACAGATCAATATTTAGCCTATATCAATCAAATGGATTCAAGTCAACTTGAAACAATGTCAGAATATTTGGTTATGGCAGCACAACTTGTAGAAATGAAAAGTAAGATGTTATTACCAAATGAAAAAGTAGAACTTGAGGATGAATATCAAGAAGATCCACGTGAACAATTGATCAAACGATTGATTGAATATAAAAAATATAAAGATGTTTTAGATGATATGAAAGAATGTTATGAATATCGTCATACAATACATACAAAAGCACCGGCGTTGATGGATGATTTTGTGGTTGATACGACAGAATTGATTCCTGATAATTTAGAAGTTTATGACTTAATTAGAGCAATGCAAAAGATGTTTCAAAGAAAAGTTTTATCTGCACCTTTGGAATCTAAAATTGCACGTGTAGAAATTTCAATTGAAGAGCGTAGTGATCAAATTAGACAATATTTTAAGGTTCATAAAAATCAAAGAATTCATTTTGAAGATTTATTTGATGAACCATCAAGAACATATTTTGTAGTAACTTTCTTATCTATATTGGTTTTAGTCAATAGTAAAGAATTAGAGATAGAACAAAGTGGAAATTTTGAACAAATCTATTTAAAGGAGAGAGCATAGTGGAACATAATGAAATTTTGAGTGTGCTAGAAGGAATGCTGTTTTTAGCAGGAGATGAAGGTCTAACTGTTAAACAAGTTTCATCTGTTTTACAATTAAATAAAAAAGAAGCAACTGAATATTTAGATGAGTTAATACAAATTGTTAATCAAAGAATAATTAAGGGAATTGAAATTGTGAATTTTGGTGGTGTTTTTAAATTTGCAACACTATCAAAGCATCATGAAATTTATCAACGTATGGTTGAACAAAATGAAAACACACTTTCCAATGCAGCTTTAGAAACACTTGCAATTATTGCTTATAATCAACCGATTACACGTGTAGGAGTAGAAGATATTCGTGGTGTTGGTTGTGATGCGATGATTCGTAAGCTTGTTGCGAAGGCTTTGATTAAAGAAGTTGGTCGTGAAGATAGTCCTGGTAAACCTATTTTATATGGTGTGACAGATGAATTTATGGATGCTTTTTCTTTAACATCTTTAGATGAGTTACCTGAATTAAAAGAAATGAAAGAAGACTTTGATCAAGAAGATATCTTTAATACAAAATATACAGAAGATTTAACGGAATAAGGGAAAAATTATTTCCTTTTTCTTTTACTCTGATATAAAATAGGAGAAGAGAATGTGTGGTGAAAATATGAGATTTAAAGATAAAGTTGTTGTTGTAAGTGGTGGAGCAATGGGGATTGGAAAATGTATTGCAGATATGTTTTTTAAAGAAGGTGCTCATGTTTGTGTTATAGATATTTTAGAAAATGATTATTTTCAAGGAGATATTGGAGATAAACAAACATTGATTGATTTTTCTAAGAAAGTGATAAATGATTATGGACATGTTGATTATATAATCAATAATGCGAAACCTATCATGAAAGGACTTAATGATTGTAGTTATGAGGAATTTGAATATGCATTGAAGGTTGGTGTCACAGCACCATTTATGTTAGTGAAGTTGTTTCAGGAGTATTTAGGTGAGAATGCAAGTATTGTCAATATATCATCGAGTCGTGATCGTATGAGTCAACCACAAAGTGAAAGTTATACTGCTGCAAAAGGTGGTATATCAGCTTTAACACATAGCATGGCAGTTTCTTTAGCGCATAAGGCAAGAGTTAACTCTATTTCACCAGGTTGGATAGATACATGTTATGAAATATATAGTGGAAGTGATGTGAAACAACATTTAGTAAATCGTGTTGGAAAGGCAGAAGATATTGCGCATATGGTTTTATTTTTATGTAGTGAAGATGCGGGATTTATTACAGGCGAAAATATTTGTATTGATGGTGGGATGACTAAACAAATGATTTATCATAATGATTTTGGTTGGAGATTGGAGGAATAATTATGAAGACAATAACATTAGGTTCAACAAATATTCAAACAATTCAAAATGCTTTTGGGGCATTGCCTATTCAAAGAGTGTCGATGGAAGAAGCCATTCATATATTAAGAAAAGCCTATCAAGGTGGTATGCGTTTTTTCGATACAGCAAGAGCTTATAGTGACAGTGAAGCATTCTGTGATATACCTAGAGAAGATATTTATATTGCAACCAAGACAATGGCAAAAACCCCTGAAGAATTTTGGAAACAATTGAATACATCATTAGAACTATTAAAAACAGATTACATTGATATCTATCAATTCCATTGTGCTTCACAAGTCTATAAGCCTGATGATGGAACAGGTATGTATGAATGTATGTTAGAAGCTAAAAGACAAGGGAAGATTAAACATATTGGTATTACAGCTCATTTATTACAAGTGGCTTTTGATGCAGTAGAGTCAGGATTATATGAAACATTGCAATTTCCACTTAGTTATTTATCAACTGAGCAAGAGATTGAATTGGTAAGAAAATGTCAAGAAAAGAACATGGGTTTTATTGCAATGAAAGGACTCGCTGGCGGTTTGATTAACCAATCAGATAAAGCAATGGCATTTATGACACAATTTGATAATGTTTTACCTATATGGGGTATTCAAAAAGAAAGTGAACTTGATGAATGGTTATCTTATAATGAAGTAATACCAGTGATGAATGATGATATTAAGACGTATATTGAAAAAGAAAAGAAAGAATTATCTGGAGATTTCTGTCGTGGTTGTGGGTATTGTATGTCTTGTCCAGTTGGTATCCAAATTAACCAATGTGCACGTATGTCTTTGATGCTAAGAAGAGCGCCATCTGATGCTTGGTTAACATCACAAATGCAAGCAGAAATGAAGAAGATTGAAAACTGTTTACATTGTGGTCAATGTCAACGAAAATGTCCATATAGTTTAGATATTCCTACATTATTGCAAAAGAATTATGTAGATTATCAAAAAGTCTTAAATGGAGAAGTTAAAGTTTAAAGGGGGATATGAAAATGACAGATAAAAGGTTGGTTTTAGGTTATATCGGAAATGGGAAAAGTGCAAATCGTTATCATTTACCATTTGTTTTACAAAGATTAGATAAATTTCAAGTGAAAACAATTTTTGATATTCATGTGACACATGATGTTTGGGAAGAAATTAATGGAGTAACCTATACTGAAGATGTGAATGATATTTTAAACGATCCGGAAATTGATATGGTTGTTATTTGTACAACACATCATTATCATTACAATTATGCAAAACAAGTTTTAGAAGCAGGAAAGCATTGTTTGGTTGAAAAACCATTTATGGAAAATAGTGAACAAACTAAGGAAATCTTTGATTTGGCGAATGAAAAGGGATTATTTGTATCGGCTTATCAAAATCGTCGTTATGATAGTGATTTTTTAACTGTTCAAAAAGTTATTGAATCAGGGAAGTTAGGGGATCTATTAGAATTAGAAATGCATTTTGATTATTATCGTCCTGAAATTCCTGAAAATGTTCATCACTTTGATGGGGCGAATTCTTATTTATATGGACATGGTTGTCATACTTTAGATCAAGTGATTAGTTATTTTGGAAAACCTGATCATGTCCACTATGATGTTCGTCAATTGTTAGGTGATGGCAGAATGAATGATTATTTTGATTTAGATTTGTATTATGGTAAGTTAAAGGTTTCTGTGAAATCAAGTTACTTTAGAATCAAAGAAAGACCAAGTTTTATTGTTTACGGAACAAAAGGTATGTTTGTGAAACAAACAAAAGATCGTCAAGAAGAACATTTGAAATTATTCCATATGCCTACAAATAGTGATTTTGGTCAAGATACATTGGATCATTATGGAGTATTAACGTATATAGATAATGATGGACATTATCATGAAGAAAAAGTAGAAAGTGTTCAAGGGGATTATGGTCGTGTTTATGATGGCATTTATGAAACGGTTGTGAATCATCAACCACAAGTCATTGAACATTGGCAAACATTATTACAAATGGAAATGTTGGAAACAGGAATTAAAGATTTGAAATAAAAAAAGAATGCATCATGTGTGGTGCATTCTTTTTAGCCTCTATTATTCTACAACTGTTACGTTCGCAGCTTGAGGTCCACGATCTCCTTCAACGATGTCGAATTCAACTGTTTGCCCTTCTTCTAAAGTTTTGAATCCTTCAGCGTTAATCGCAGAGAAATGTACAAATACATCTTTTTCTTGACCTTCAACTGTGATGAACCCGTATCCTTTATCAGATTTAAACCATTTAACTTTACCTGTACTCATTTTTGAAGTACCTCCTTTGAAATTTGCAAAAAACCAGGACTTCAATTTCAAACCTTTGAGTTTTTATTCATACTTTTAAAATCTAAAAACTGTTTCTTTGCTTAGTATATTATAGCATGATTTCTATTTTTATACAAGTTATTGTTGACAATAGAACACAATGGGGTATGATTTGATTATCAAGATAAAATGAGGGTGAGAATATGTTAAAAAAATATGCAGAATTAATTGTGAAACAAGGTGTGAATTTACAACCTAATCAAGAATTGGTTGTGG
>CALDMQ010000274.1 GCA_937917505.1 uncultured Erysipelotrichaceae bacterium
ACTATATCACTTTCGTCAACAATACCTTCTATATGAGCATAATATACCTTAGGACAATGTTTTTTAGGTGATAATAGCTGATGAGCCAAATGTCCATCGTTCGTCAATAACAATAATCCCTCTGTATCAACATCTAATCTTCCAACTGGAAATAAATCATCACGATAATAATCATCTATTAAACTCACAACTGTAGGATATAAATTATCAGTAGTTGCACTGACATATCCATCAGGCTTATTTAACATATAATAAACTTTATCTTCATAAGTAACGATTTCTCCATCAACTTTTATTTCATCTTTATCAGGACTAACTTGTGTCTTATCCGTTTTTACGACATGATCATTAACACTCACAAATCCCTTTTTAATAATTTCTTTAACTTCTTTTCTTGTTCCAAAGCCACAATGAGCCAATAATTTATCTAACCTCATGACCAATAACCTCTAAATATTTTTCTATTTTTTTATTTTCTTGATTATAATAGCAGATATAAATTTTCACAGGTTGTATCTCTTGACAAACACCCGACAACTGAATCCCTTTATAATAACCTTCTTCTTTATTGACATAACCTTTTCTTAAATGCATATCATCTTCATCAAAAACACCTATTGATGGACATAAATTCTCATCCTTTTCATCGACGTATGATAATGCAGTAATAGAAAGCATCTCATTTTGTGGTTGATCTATAATCACATCATAACGATAATCAGTTTCTCTTTTTTGAAAAAGAACTTGAATAGTAAAGTCTCCACTTTCTTTATCAAATTGTTTTTGCATTAATAACTGTGATTTCAATGTATTATAAATATCAAACTGTTTTGATTCGAGAGATTGTGTCTTTTTACAACCACAAAGCATCAAAACACATAGTAATATCAATCCAATTTTTTTCATAACATCACCTTATTCATTATATCATCTTTTTCATTACTGAGAAAGTGATTTTCATGTTTTAACAAAATGTTTCATCTTAAGTAATAACTACATTCAAAATTCATATATATTCATCTTTTACTACCTCCATATATTTTTAAAAATACTCGCTTCAAATTATTCAACAACTTCTTTTAACCAATTGTCTAAAAAAGCAAGCCATTCTTCAATGTGAACTCAGTGTTCCACATCCTTCATAACAGCGAGATCTAAGTTATGATGTTCTATAAATTTATTAATTATTGAATGAGATGTTAAATGATTATATTCTACATATACAATTTCAGTAGAAATATTCTAAGTTATTGAATTTTCTTTAACATAACACAAATACATCCCTGATAATGTCTTACCAAAATCTGTAGAAATTTCTCATTTTTTATAAGATTTTTCCATTCATATTCGTCCAATTCATCATATCTAATATTAGTTGCTCTATATCAAGCGTAGGTGATAATCAACTCCGTAAATATCATGATATAAACATTTTTTATTGTTCACACTCAAGTTAACATTTCCCTTTTCATGCATATATATTATTGCTTTTGTCAAAATTCTCGTCTTTTTATTTTAAGTTTCTATTTCGGCTTATTTTAACATATTAGCAAATTGAAGAACGTATTTATAAATATCAAACATATCTACACAAATAAAAAAGAAGATCAATTTCTTCTTTTCATAAATAATATAGGATATGAATTTCCTTGTTTATCAAATTCACTTCATTTATAAACTTCAAATCCTACTTTTAATAAAGTCTCAACTAATAAAGATGTTCTCTCATTAACTTTTACTATATCCATAGAAATCATCCACATATGTTTATAACATTCATTTTTTATTTTCAAAAATAATAAATAATAGACCGCATACTTATACTTCAAAATCAATATATTTTTCAAAGAATAAAAAGAGGAGCACATTCATGTATTCCTCTACATCATTAATTTATTAACTTAATGACATTGGCTATGGAAGCCTTTTTTAAGTTATTTTAATTCAAAAGTATCACAAGCCGTTTCAACTATATCTTTAGCATGATGACAGTGACAATTATCTACATGAATACAACTTGCTTCACAAGCACCATCACAATTATATTTACAGCTGTTTACACTACATTTAACGTCTTTAGCCATAACATTCACCTCCACACTTTAGTATGGATAATGAAACTATAAATATTCAATTAAACAACTAAAACTATACTCCAATTCTCCATTGTGAGAAGTCAAAGCAACTTGATAATGTAAATGAAGTATTTGTGGATTTTCCTTTTGAATAAAAACATTTAAAGCATCTTCTAAATCAAGTTCATGTGTTTTTTCAATAATTTTTATCTTCATGATTCCATTATAACAAGATGCCTTTTCAATATTTGTCAATTATTGGTTAATCTCAACGGTAAATCTACAATCAAAAGATTCTCCTACATTTAAAGTCACAATACCTTCTTTTTCTTTAAATTCTCCAATAAAATCAACATAATCATTATGTCCTACCCAAGGTTCAATAGCAATCAATCCGCCAACATGATTACCAGCCCAAATACCTAAATGATTAAAGTTATCCATAATAAAACGAATTGATTTATTATGATTTAAAGATTTTAAAGACACATATGATGATTTAAAATCTTTAACGACAATTGCATCATTATCAAATAGTTTTTGACGAACAAAGAAACGTCTTTCATTATCAAATAATAATTGTGTTTCATGAGACATTCCTCTCTTTTCAACATCAATAATCTTTTGATTTAATGTTTCTTCTTTTTCAAATTCAATATAATAATCATTACTTAATTCATTTTCCATAAATGGACATGCAAATGCAGGATGTCCACCAATTTGAAAATAAATTTCTCTTTGATCTGTATTTGTTACATGCATATGACATTCTAATTGGTTATCATTTAATGTATATGTAACTTTTAAATTAAACAAATAAGGATACTGTTTTAAAATATCTTCATTAGGTGTTAATTCAAATTCTACACAAGTATTTGATAATTGATGTGTTTCAAAAACATTATGTCTTGCAAAACCATGTTGTGTCATTGAATAAGTTTGACCATCAATACGACATTCATTATTACGTAAAGCTCCTACAATTGGAAATAAGATTGGTGCACTATTTGCCCATAAACACGCATCTCTTTTCCACATATAATTCAGCCCATCTTGCAAACCTATGATTTTAATAATTTCTGCTCCCTTAGGATTTAATTCAACCTCTAATACATCATTTTTTAAAATAGCCATAGTTTTTCTCCTATTTCATTTGTCCTTTAATCATTGTTCCTTGAATATCAATATTTTCATTAAAGAAAATAATATTTGCATAATTTCCAACCTTAATTTCACCTAATAAATCTTCATTCAAACTTTTAGCAGGGTTGTAACTTGCAAGATTCACAGCTTCATTTAAAGTTAAACCTAAATTTTGATATGCATTTCTCACACAATCATTCATATTCGCAATACTTCCCGCTAATGCTCCATTAGCAAGTCTTGCTTCTCCATCTTTGACATATACTGGTTGATTTCCAAGTTTATAAGTTCCGTTTTCTAATCCAGCAGCTTCAATTGAATCAGTAATTAAAATTAATTTATCTTTTCCTTTTGTACGTAACAAAGCCTTTGCAGCAGCAAAATTTACATGAATACCATCCAAAATAAGTTCAGCATATACACTATCATTAATCATAATAGCCCCAACTACCCCTGGTGCTCTATGTGTTAAAGGTGTCATTGCATTATAAGTATGTGTTCCAGAAGTTGCTCCTGCATCAATAGCAGCTTGAGCTTCTTCATAAGTCGCATTTGTATGTCCTAATGAAACAACAGTATTCTTATCATTTAGGTATTCAATAAGTTCAATAGAGTACTCTAACTCAGGTGCAATAGAGATTTTTCTAATCACATCTTGATGATCTTTAACAAAAGATAAATAATTTTCTACTGTTGGTAAAATCATACATTCTTCAGGTTGAGCTCCTTTATAGATTTTATTAAAGAAAGGACCTTCTAGATGAACACCTAAAATTTCTGCACCTTCTACTTTATCTTTATATGCAACAACATTTTCAATAGCTTTAGCAATATCTTCAGCAGGCATTGTCATTGTTGTTGGTAATAAAGTTGTCACGCCAGTTTTTAAAGCAGTTTTAGAAATTACATTTAAATCTTCAAAAGTTGGATACATAGTATCACTACCACCTCGACCATGTGTATGCACATCTATAAATCCAGGTGCAACATATTGTCCCTTTGCATCAATAATGTCTTCATCAGTTGCTTGTCGATTACTGATTTCAACAATTTTATCATTTTCAATAAATACATTTTTATTCACGATTTCATCGTGTAATATAACTTTCCCGTTAATAATACATTTTTTCATGTTTATGTCTCCTTTCAACCTACATTATAATAAAATGTTATATAAAATGAAAGAAAATCAATATTAAATTGTAAAAATTGGTAATATTTTAAACAAGAATCATTGAACTCTTGTTGATTTTTTCATTAAAATATTAATATATACAAAATCATCAAAATTAATAAAAAATAACCAGATTTTGTTGTTTAATTTTATCTAAAATATGTTCAATAGCAAAACTTAGATTATATGATAAATAATCTTTTTTGAACTCTACCAATAGACTATAAGTGTTTCGTTAGAATAAGCCTGTTGCTAGGTTTAAAGCAAAATATATATGACATTTATTATTAAAAAAAAGCATGTATAGAATATTATTTAAAATTTCATTGTGAATTTATTTATGTTTTATTTTCATATTTATTATAATATATCATGTGTTTGTACCGAACACTTGTAAAATAAATCTACATTTAATAGAAAATTGTAAATCTTCAACAATTCTGTGAAAATTACTAAACCTTTATGTTAAGCAATCGATAAAAAATAGAATATTGGTATATTAAAATATCTATTGCTTAAATTGTTGCTTCAAAAATATTAAGGAGAATACCGATTTTATTTCAATATTCCCCTTAGTATTTTGACATGATTTTAATTAAAACATAAATTATTTTTAACAGAACAGTTTTAAATATAACTTAATGAATAAAACTAATGCTTTTTCACTGAGTTTAGTGCGTTTCTAAAAGCTGCATTAGCAGTTCCAGTGCTATAACTTCCTGTATTTATAATTTTATTTCTTAACTGTGCTGGTGTTGTGCAACTACTTATTTACGTATCGCCAGCTGAATTCCAAACTCTAATTGCAAAATGTGTACAATTATTTAATAATCCCCAAGTATCACTACTATTAATTGTGGAATTAATTTTGGATAATTTAGATGTTGAAATGGATGCTGTTTTATAAACTGTATTGTTATTGTTTTGAAACTCTGATATTTTATTTCTTTCCTTATTATACCAAATTCCAGTTGGTGTAGTATTACCCCAAGTGCCTATTGTCACACTAGCATTGGCATTAAGCTTATATCTTCCCACAGTTACAGCAGATGATGTATTATTCTTAATAACAATTCAAGCATGTGAATTTCCTAGTCCAGACGAACCAGAAGATGATCCGTTTGTATTACTTGCTGCAGATACGTAATTTGTATGTGGCAAAATTACTGAAAACATAATTAATAATGATAAAATTAATTTTTTAATTCTTTTCGTGTGTCTATCACTCACTTTCTAATATAATTTCTTGTTTTCCATCTAAATTTTTTTGTACAATTTTTTTAATGTGTCCATCATTATTATTAATTTGAATCTCTAAAGGATAGGTTTTCCCTGATAATAGAGAACCATAACCTTGAATTTGATAAACTCCAGTATCAATTTTTGTTAGTTTATACTTTTTAAATTTATAATGCCCTTGTCCATCAGTAACATTTAATGTAATAACACTAGAATTGTTATAATCTGAAATATAAAGATATACGGGGCTAATGCAGAAAAAATCAATTATAAGATAAATTATGAAAATAAATACAACTATTAAACCAACAATCAACCATTTCCTTTTCCTCATAAATACCACCTCCCTCCTACCTCGTAAGCGTTTACATTACATTTGTCAACAGTTCTTTTGTTATCTATGTATTCTGTTATACTATGCTTTTATCAAAAAATTCTCGACTCAAAAATTTATTATGATTATAAAAATTGTTCAATTCACAAAAATAACTAACGATAACATTAAACCTTTGTTATTTTCATAATATCCTTCATCTATTATAGCATTATCTGTAAGACAAAAAAAGGATAGATTACTTTTCTATCCTTCATGATTTAATTCTTGAATAATACCTTCAATCTTATTTCCATATTCTAAAGATGTATCTAATACGAAATGTAACTCAGGACATTTACGTGTAGTTAATCTTTTTGCTAATAAAGAACGAATAAATCCTTTTGATCTATCTAATCCTTCTAAAGATTTCTTTGTATTCTTGTTTAAAAAAGATACATAAATTTTCGCAATAGACAAATCACTTGTCACTTCTACAGCAGTAA
>CALDMQ010000275.1 GCA_937917505.1 uncultured Erysipelotrichaceae bacterium
TCAATAATTTCTCTTGATGTATCTGGATCTAAGTTTCCTGTTGGTTCATCTGCAATCAAAACCTTTGGATTATTTACAATAGCTCTTGCAATTGCAACACGTTGTTGTTGTCCACCAGATAATTCATGAGGAAAAGCATTGGCTTTATCTTCTAAACCAACTAAATCTAAAGTACGTCTTACTTTTTTTCTAATTTCTAAACGTGGTGTATCTGTTACTTCTAAAGCAAAAGCAATGTTTTCAAAAACTGTCTTTTTAGGTAAAAGGCGGAAGTTTTGGAAAACAACACCAATTTGTCTTCTAAAATAAGGTACCTTTCTATCCTTGAGTTTAGACACATCTTGTCCAGCCACAACAACCTTTCCTGAGGTTGCCTTTTCTTCTCTATATAACAATTTAATAAATGTAGACTTTCCAGCCCCTGTTGATCCAATAACATAAACAAACTCACCAGGACCAATATTCACATTCATATTATTTAAAGCTCTTACACCTGTTTTATATATTTTTGTAACATTTTCTAAATTAATCACTTTATCACATCCTTACTGAAACATTATAACACAAATTTCGTCATAAAAAATGGAAATTAAAGGTTTTTTGCATTTGTTTTCAAACACCGATTTTAGTATAATTGAAATAAGAGAGGTGTCAAATAATGAAATGTCCAATATGTCATCAAGAAATGTCAATGGATTGTTATCTTCATGACAAAGCACAAACACTTAGTGATTTTATTGTGATTGAAAAAGACGATAATTTAAAAAAAACTCAGTATCCAGTTCAGGTTGCCCTTTGTAAGCATTGTGGTCATATTGAATTTTATGCTGAAATCCATACAAAAAAATAACCTTCAAAGTCAATCAGATATTTAAATTAATCTGGGGTAGACCCTCTACTATTCAATTTTATGGGGTCTACCTTTTTTGCTCTTAATTATTCTGGGGTCTAATTTCACCCCAAGTTATCGTATAAAAAACCCTTTCATTTTATGATGGTTTTGCAGAAACAATCACAAGAACGGAGAGTTTTAACTCATGAATTATGATACTATAAATCTTTTAGGTTTATAACCTACCGATATTCAGGACATTCATATCGTGAACTCTTGTGATGTTATTTACATCAATATAACTTTAACTCTTAAACAAAATTCCTGTCCTATTTGTAGCAGTGTGCATTCTCATGTTAAAGATTATGTTATGAAGTCTATTACTCATTCCATCTTTAACTCCAAAAAAAACTATTATTCATTACAGAGCTCGAAGATTAAAATGTTTAGATTGTCATAAAACTTTTTATGAAGGTAATCCGTTCGTTGATCAAAATAACAGGATTTCTAATGCTACTATCCATTTTATTCTTAAAGACTGCATACATCTTAACTATACTTTTACTTCTATTGCTGAAAAAATAATGTTTCTACTTCTTCGATTATTAATATCTTTGACCGATATGTTGATATGAAAAGCAGTTCACTTCCTAAGATCCTCTCTATTGATGAATTCTATTTAGGAAAAACTTAGAAAAATAAATTTGCTTGTATTTTTATAGATTGGCAAAAAATCGTATTGTTGATATTTATCTTAGCAAAAAAATATGATCTATATTCATATATGCAATATATCCCTAAAAACGAATTCAATAATGATCAGTATATAAGTATAGACATGATTCCTACATATAGAGAATTTGCTTACCATCACTTTAAAAAATACACTGTTATGTTAGATAGTTTTCATATTATCAAAAATATTAATGATGCACTCAATAAAATAAGATGTAAGGTTATGAATAGGTATAAAGATAATAAAAAAAGCGATGAATATTATCTTTTAAAGTATAAACATCATCTTCTATTTATGGACAGCCTTAAAATATCAGATAATCATATCAAATACAATCATCATTTTAAATATAAATTATCTCAAAATGCTTTGCTTGAAAAAATATTGAATATAGATAACGAACTTAAATATGCTTATGAACTA
>CALDMQ010000276.1 GCA_937917505.1 uncultured Erysipelotrichaceae bacterium
TGATTAATGCTTATTTTGCAGCCAGTGAAATGGCTATTGTTTCTGTGAATAAAGCAAAGATTCATAAATATGTGAGTGATGGAAATAAAAAGGCTAAACTTGTAGAACAATTAATTCAGGAGCCTACCACTTTTTTATCCACCATTCAAGTTGCTATTACTTTGGCTGGATTTTTTAATTCTGCAAGTGCAGCAACAGGAATTTCAATGCATTTAGCAAAATTTCTTGAACAATGGAATATACCTTATGGAGAAACGATTTCGGTTGTTGTGATTACGATTTTATTATCGTTTATTACACTTGTCTTTGGTGAACTTGTTCCTAAACGTATTGCCTTACAAAATGCAGAAAAATTTTCAATGTTTTGTGCGAAACCTATTGTTGTGGTGTCTAAGATAGCTTCACCTTTTATTCGCATTTTATCTTGGTCTACTCAATTTATATTGCGTATCTTTGGTATGCATGATGAGAATGTAGAAGAATCATTATCACGTGAAGAAATTCGCTCAATGGTTATTAGTGGACAAGAAAATGGTGTTTTTAATGAAACAGAAACAGAAATGATTAATAGTATTTTTGAGTTTGATGATATCCAAGCAGAAGATGTAATGACTCCAAGAACAGAGGTTTTTTGTATTGATGTACAAACTCCTTTAAAAACGTATATTGATGATTTAATGGAAATGCGTTATACAAGAATACCGGTTTATAAAGATACAATTGATGATATTATTGGGATATTACATATCAAAGATTTTTTCATTGAGGGTTATAAATGTCATGGAGATTATAATAAGGTAGATATTTGTCAAATATTAAGGAAACCTTATTTTGTATTAGAAACTAAAAATATAGATGAATTATTCAAAGATATGCAAAAAAGAAGGCAACATATGGCTATTCTTGTAGATGAATATGGTGGTTTTTCGGGTATTGTAACTATTGAGGATTTAGTTGAAGAAATCATGGGTGATATTGAGGATGAACATGATCAGGTTAGTGAACCTCAATTAAGTAAGATAGGTGATAATGTATATCTTATTGACGGTTTTATGAGTATTGATGATTTCAATGAAGAATTATCATTAAATATAGAAAGTGATGATCATGATACTATATCAGGTTTTTTAATGGGGTTATTTGGACAAGTTTTAGATGATGGGACTACAACAAGTATTGATTATCAAAATATGCATTTTGATATTTTAAAGGTAGAAGATAAACATATTGACAAAGTAAAATTAACAATTATTTCTCAAGAACAATAAATATAAAGAAAGGGATTTTTATTCTTAAATAAAAATTCTTTTTTTTATAAAATATTCCTTGACTATACAGTTACTGTATACTTTATGATGAGTGAGTCAGTAGAGAAAGAATGTATAGGAGGAGAATAAAAGTGAGAAATATTTTAAAAAGTGTAAAATGGAAAAGAACGCAGTTAATTTTTTTATTTATATTTATATCATTATCTGCAGTAGCACAAATGCTTTTACCTGCATTACTATCAAAAATGATAAATTTTGGTGTAGTTGTTAATGAAGGACAAGCTATTGGATTTTATGCATTTATCATGGCTATAGTTACAATTATGTCTTGTTTAATGAGTTTTGGATCAGTTAAAATGGCTTCTTCTATCTCAACTTATTTTGCTGCTCAGTTAAGAGAAAAAGTGTTTCATACTGTGCAAAAATTTTCAGCAGTTGAGTTAGATCAATTTGGAACAGCAAGTTTAATTACAAGAAGTACTTCTGATATTACAAATGTACAAAATTTTTTGACATTATTACTTCGTATTGGTTTGCTTGCTCCCATGATGGCTGTTGCTGGATTGGTGTTCTCAGCATCTACAGGGGGAAAAGTAAGTATCGTTCTTTTGTTTGCGATACCCGTTTTATTAATCACTTTATCACTTGTCACAATATGTGCTTCACGTTATTCTGTGCGTTTACGTCATAAGTTAGACCATATAAATCATTTGTTTTTAGAAACATTAGAAGGTGTACGTGTGATTAGAGCTTTTAATAAGCAAGAAATGGAATGCAGAAAGTTTGAAAGTTCTAATAAAGATTATGCAGTAACTGCAATGGTATCTGGAAGAATTACAAGTATTTTAATGCCAGCTATTAGCGTTATTTTTGGTGTGACAACTGCTGCTGTTTTGGGACTTGGTTCATATTATGTAGAATTGGGTGCGATGGAAGTAGGTTCTTTAGTTGCTAATAGTCAATACATCAGTATGGTTCTTACATCTGTGATGATGTTATCAATGGTGATTATGATGTTTCCTACAAGTTATGCTTGTGCAAAACGAATATCAGAAGTGTTGAACACTAAGAGTTCTATTGTTGATGGTGATTGTCATTTAGAAGATAGACCTTTACGTTCTACAGTTGAATTTCGTAATGTTACGTTTGTATATCCAGGTGCTAATGAACCTGTTTTGAAGGATATTAATTTTATTTCAAAACCTGGCGAAATCACTGCAATTATAGGAGGTACTGGTAGAGGGAAATCAAGTCTTGTTAAGTTAATACCAAGATTATATGATCCACTATTTGGAGAAATATTCATTGATGGAATAAATGTTAAAGAATATGCATTAAAAGATTTACGTTCTTTAATTGGATATGTACCGCAAAAAAATAAATTATTTTCTGGAAGTATTGGTGATAACTTAAATTTTGGAAATGAGAATAGTAATGAAGATGATTGGGAAAAAGCTACAAAAATAGCTTGTGCTGATGAATTTGTGAGTAAGAAAAAGGAAAAGTATCATGCGCTTATTGCACAAGGAGGAACGAATTTATCAGGTGGTCAAAGGCAGCGTATAGCAATTGCACGTGCAATTATGAAAAAACCTGAAATTTATATATTTGATGATAGTTTCTCGGCTTTAGATATGAAAACAGATCGTCAATTACGTCAAAATCTTAAAGAAAGTATGGGTGATGCAACTATGATTATTGTAGCGCAACGTATTAGTTCAATTATGGATGCTGATCGTATTCTTGTGGTTGATGATGGAACAATTGTTGGAAATGGAACACATGAAGAATTATTAAAGAGTTGTTCTTTATACAGAGAAATTGCTGAAATTCAATTGGGAAAGGAAAATTTATGATATGAAAAAAATTCAAACATTTAAAAGATTATTTTCGTATTTAAAAGAACATAAACTAAAATTATTGTTTGTTATTTTATCTTCTATAGTGAGTACAGGGTTTATGGTGTTTGCTCCTTTTTTGATTGGTAAAGTAACAACTATTTTATTGACAAGCGTTAGGGATGGTGTATTTTATTGGGAAACTATTATTGGTATATTGGTTAGTTTAGTGGCTTTGTATTTTATATCACAACTATTTGTTTTCCTTCAAGGATATGTAATGTCAAAAATGACAGCTAAGGTAATGCAAACAATTCGTCGTGAAATTAATGAAAAAATGCATAGAATAAAGTTAGACTATTATGATACACATACTCATGGGGATATATTAAGTGTTATTACTAATGATGTGGATATTATTAGCAACACATTTAGTCAAAATTTAACATCAATGATTACTCAAATTACGACAGCTATAGGGGTTTTACTCATGATGATTACAATAAATCCTATATTATCAATTATCCCTATTGTGATGGTTCCACTTTCTCTTTTTAGTGCTAATGGAGTTATGAAGGCTAGCGAAAAGTATTACTATCACCAACAAGAATTATTAGGAAAATTAAATGGGTATATTGAAGAAATATATAATGGTCAGGATGTAGTACAAACTTTTAATTATCAAGAAAGAGCAGAAAATCATTTTTCTCAGTTAAACGAAAAATTAAAAATAAGTTCCCAAAAGGCTGAAACAACAGCTGGGGCTATTTCTCCGATAACAACACTTGTCAATGATTTGGGATATGTATTGTGCGCTGCGATTGGATGTTTTTGGGCTATAGCTGGTAAAATAACAATTGGAAATGTCCAAGCAATGTTAGAGTATACGTGGCGTTTTGCTGAACCATTTTCGACTATTGCGAGTATGGCTGGTAGTTTTAGTGCGACGAATGCTGCGGGGGAAAGAATATTTGCATTATTAGATGAAAAAGAGGATATAATAGATAGTGAAGATTGTGTTATACCGGAATCTAGAAAAGGAGCAGTATCGTTTAAAGATGTGAGTTTTGGGTATTCATCAGATTCATTATTGATGAAAAATATAAATCTTGATGTAGCACCTGGACAAAAAGTAGCGATAGTAGGACCTACTGGTGCGGGAAAAACAACTCTTATCAATCTTTTAATGAGATTTTATGAATTAAACAGTGGATCTATTTTAGTTGATGGTGTCAAAATAACAGATATGACACGAGAGGAATTACGAAGTAGATTAGGAATGGTATTACAAGATACATGGCTTTTTGAAGGAACTATACGTGATAATATTGGGTATGCAAAAGAAAACATGTCTATTGATAAGATTGTTTCTTCAGCAAAATCAGCCTGTGCGCATGATTTTATAAAAACACTGCCTGGTGGATATGAGATGATGTTGAGTAAAGGAGCAGAAAACTTATCTCAAGGTGAAAGACAGTTGCTTACGATTGCAAGAGCTATTGCTTCTGATCCGGAGATTATGATTTTAGATGAAGCTACAAGTAATGTTGATACGCATACAGAATTATTTATTCAAAGAGCTATGGCGGAATTAATGAAGGGAAGAACAAGTTTTGTGATTGCCCATCGACTTTCTACAATTCGTGATGCAGATATGATTCTTTATATGGAAGATGGAGATATTAAAGAAGTTGGAAATCATGACGAATTGATGAAAAAGCAAGGAAAATACGCCCGTTTGTATAAGAGTCAATTTGAGTAGTTATCTTTAAAAATAGCTATTTGTTTTGTGAATATTATTTTATTGTTGAGATATTAGCAATGAAGTGTTATTATTTCTAATATAAAAGGGAGTAGTTAGCCACTGGTTTACGATGTCGTCAAGTCGATATGAAATGAATATCCGTATCGTAATTAAACAACGAGACTTTTATTGTGTGTAAGTGCGATAAGGGGCTCGTTTTTATATTTAATTAAAGGAGGAAAAGGATATGTATTATCATCAAAGTGCGGAAGAATTAGCTAAAGAGTTTTCTACTGATTTAAAAAATGGTCTAAATGATCAACAAGTCAAAGATCATTTGGAAAAGTATGGGTTGAATGAATTAGAAAAAGTGAAGATGCAACCTTTGATTGTAAGGTTTTTATTACAA
>CALDMQ010000277.1 GCA_937917505.1 uncultured Erysipelotrichaceae bacterium
GGATGTAGTGCAAGAAACATATATAAAAATATATCTTGCAAGTCAAAATTATCAATCAATGAAAAAACCGCTCGCATGGGTTTATACAATTGCAAGAAATGAATGTTATAGTTTTTTAAGAAGAAAGTCATATATGCAAGAATATGAAGATAATGTTGTGTTACCAAAAACAATGAATGAAAATACCAAAATGATATTAGAAGGTTTATTTGAGATTTTAAATGATAATGAAAGACAAGTAGTCATTATGCATTCTTTATGGGGGTTTAAATATCATGAAATTGCAAAATTTCTAGATATACCTTTATCAACAGTATTATCTCATTATCATAGAGGAATGAAAAAGATGAAAAAAGAAGTGGGGGATATTGATGAATAAAATATATAAAGCATTTGAATCTATTACACCAAATGAATTTGATAATATCAACGAACAATTAAAGTATCGTCATGAGGAGGTTGTATTAGATATGGAAACACCAAAAAGAAAATGGAATTATAAATGGGTTGCTGTTATGGTTGTATGTTTATTAGTAGTTGGAATACCTTTTGCATTCAATCAAACACCAAAAGTTTTTGCGACAGTAGGAATTGATGTCAATCCAAGTGTAGAGTTACAAATAGATAAACAAGAAAAAGTGATTGATGTATTGACTCTTAATAGTGATGGAGAAAAAATATTAGGAGATATGGACCTTCAAGGTAGTGATGTGAAAGTTGCGATGAATGCTTTGGTTGGTTCTATGTTAAAAGAAGGTTATATTGATGAGTTAAAAAATACTTTATTGATTTCTATTGCCGGGGAAATACCTGAAGAAAATGAAAGGTTACGTCAAGAGTTAACGAGTAATATAGATCAGTTATTGAAAGGAAATCAAGTGACTGGTTCTATTGTTTCTCAAACATTGAGCGATGATAAGAATTTAGATGAATTAGCTAAAAAATATCATATTTCTAAAGGAAAAGCTGAAATTATTCAACAGCTTATTCAAAAAAATTCATTATATACATTTGAAAGCTTAAAAGATTTGCCAATGAATGATTTGAATATCTTACTTTCTAGCAATGATATTAAAGAAATAGAAGTAAGGGGAGAAGTAAGCACAGGTACTTATATCGGTGAAAAGAAAGTAAAAGATATTGTTGAAAAAGATGCTCGTGTATCTCAACCACATTATTTACAAATTGAATTGGATTATGATGATGGTCTTATGGTTTATGAAGTTGAGTTCATAAAAAATGGGATTGAATATGAGTATGAATTAGATGCAAAAACTGGAAAAATTTTAGAAAAAGATCAAGAAAGAAGCGAGAAAGAAATAACTTTAAATAATCAAACATCTACACAAAGTTCTTCTCAACAATCATCGTCTCAGACTATTTCAAAGGAACAAGCAAAATCTATAGCAATGAAAGATGCACAAGCGACTTCAATAACAAATTATAAAATTGAAAAAGATAATGATGATGGTGTGTTAGAATATGAAATTGAATTTGTTAGTCAAAACACAAAACACGAATATACAATTCGTGCATCTGATGGAAAAATATTAAATCATGAAAAGGAAATAATGAAAAGTGTAAAGTTAACAACGACTCAAGCAAGGGATAAGGCACTTCAACATGCTCAATTATCAATGAATCAAGTTCGACAATTAGAAGTAGATTTAGATAAGAAAGGTTATTATGAAGTTTCTTTTGAAGCTAATGGTTATGAATATGATTATGAAATAGATGGAAATACGGGAAAAGTTATTCATCATGAAAAAGAAAAAAATGAGAAAAGGATTCATTGTGAATATGGATGAGAAGCATAGTCGTGATAACTTTTATAATGAATGTATTGATCTATATAAGGAACATTAATAGTTGAATTAGAAGTAATCATACAGATTTTTGGTTTGTGTTTTAAGTCTTTGAAAGGTTTCATTCTTTGAAAAACATGTTCAAAATATGTGCCTGAATCTGAGAAAATGATTAATAAAGTATTTTCATCAGCGTTCTTAATATATTCTACTTGATCCTTGAATTTGATACGAGTAAAAATAATCTTTCTATTTGTTTGTAAATCATATTGTAAGTCCAAGGCAACGTTTTCTGATTGTAGATAACCAAAAGTTGCTATTTTTTGATATTTATGAATATCTTGAACAAGTATTTGAATATCATAATCAAGTGAAGTTGAATCAATCATTTGTAAATTATGACATACACTAAAAATATATGATTTTGAAAGAGAGTTTTCATCATAATTTTTAAAATGAAATTTTTGTTTAGCACTTTGAGCTGCAAATGCAAAACGTGCTATTTGAGTTTTTAAAGTATTAAAATCATTTAAACCAATATCATCACAAAAACGAGAAATACTTGAATTGGATACATAACATCTTTTAGCAAGTTCTGTAATTGTACAATTTTCTAGACTTGAAATATTTTCAATAATGTACTTGGCTATTTTATAATTATTTGAATCTTTAGGTTCACTATTGAGGGTAGATATTAAAATAATCATCAAGTTAAACATAATACACGCCCTTTCATTATAGGCATTATATAATATTTAAACGAGAGTGTAAACTATTTGTTCACGACAACTGTTTTTGCAAGTTTATCATGAAATGATTGTGATAAAGGGTTAAAGTAAGCATAAACGATTGAAATAATTGTTAAAGCATAAGAAATATACATCAGTGGGTTATATAAAGATTGAAATTCAAATAAAGGTAATAATTTTCTTAAATAGCCTGCACTAATAATAATGCCACCTTCTAAGAAAGTTGCAAAAACCATTTCTCTTAAAAATAAAGTTGAAAAATCAACATCTTTTCCATATTCATTAACAACTTTAACCTTACAGATTTTCTTACCTAATGTTTGTCCTTGCCATACAAAAGAAGGAATAATGACATGGTATATAAAACCAATCACAACTCCAAATAATCCTAATAAAAGACCAGTAGTAAAAGGATAATGTGTTAAATCAAACATCTCTGATTTTAAATAACTTCCATTTCTCAAATAGAAAGTTACTGGTAAAGAAACAATCATACTTGTTATATACCAGTCAAAAATTAAGGCAAAAAATCTTTTCATGCGAATATGTGTTGTTTCATATTTTGTAAAAGATATTTTCTTTGGTTGCTTTTCTTTTATTTTTTTAGACATTATAATCACCTCCATGTTGTGTAGTATATCATATTTTTCAATTTTAAAAAAAGAATTTCCACGAATGGAAAATTCTTAAAGTCTTTTATAGTTTTCTGGATTTAATAATGAAGCAGCATCTTTATCACAAATAACTGTGAAGTTAGGGTGAAGTTTTAAGATAGTTGCTGGTAATTCATCAGTGATTGGTGAATCTAAAACGTCTTTTAGTATTTGTGCTTTTTCTACTCCAGTAACGATCATGACTAAGTGTTTAACGCGCATTAAACTTTTTGGTCCCATTGTTAAAGTAACAGGTAGTTCTGGTCTTGGTGGATAAGTTGGATTAGCTTTGTTTTTTGTAGCACGATCACATGGGTAAGTATAACTATCCATAGGTGTACATCTTGGACAGTTACTACAGAAATGTCCGTCCCATCCTAAACCGATTAACATAACATCAATTCCACCAGCATCTCGAATTTCTTTATCATAAGTTTCCCAGTTTTCCATAGTTGTTGTATGAATACGCTCAGCAGGGATATTGGCATCTTTAAAGAATAATTCTTGCATTTCATCCCAATTAGGGCCATATGCTCTTCCGTCATGGTAAGGTGCTTCATCAAATAAATAATATTGGACATCTTTATATTTTTCTTGATCTTTTACATAAGGTACCATCATTTGATAAAGATGAATAGGAGAACGACCAGCAGTTAATGAAATATTAACTCTTTTATCTTGCATCATCGCTCCAAGTAAAATTTGCATTGCACTTTCACTCATTTTTTGTTCATTTTCTTCAATAATAAGTTTCATAATAGACCTCCTTGAATTTCGCGTTTATTATAGTTATGTCTATGTATAAAATTCAATAAATTTCAAAAATGTGGAAAAAATTTCGAAATTTTGGAAATAATTTGTAAATTATTTGATTTAATCTATAATAGGAACATAAAAGGAAAAGGGAGGATAAATTTATGAATTTCATGGAAAAGTTTAATGAAATTGCTGAACGTACCTTAATTCCAATTGCGAATAAGTTAGGTAATCAAAGACACTTAGCTGCGATTCGTGATGGAATGGTTGTTGCAATTCCATTATCAATTTTAGGTGGTGTTTGTTTAATTATCTCAACACCTCCATTTAAACCTGAAACATTACCTGATTGGGGAATCATCAGTGATATGTTAATGGGTTGGTATAATTGGGCACAGGCCAATAAAGTAGCATTACAATTACCTTACAATATGACTATGGCATTAATGGGATTGTTTGTAACTTTTGCTATTGCTTATCATCTTGCTAAAAAATATAACATGGCAGCTTTGAATGCGTCAATTGTATCAACGGCAGTATTTCTTCTTGTATCATCTCCATTAGTTTCAGCAGTACCTACTGCTTTAATAACTGAGGGAACATCGGTTACTGATATGTTGGCGGGAACTTCAAGTTTCCTTCCTATGACATATTTGGATGCTAAGGGGATTTTCACAGGTATACTTGTTTCTATTGGCTGTGTTGAAATTATACGATTTATGTTAGAAAAAGATATTCGCTTTAAAATGCCAGAAGGTGTTCCACCAGCAATCGCTTCATCATTTGATGCAATTATGCCATTATTTGTTTGTATAATTATTTTTTACGCTGTTTCATTGCTTATTCAAAATTTCAGTGGTGAAATCTTACCAAGTATGATTATGACAGTTTTAGCTCCGGCAGTTTCAGGGTTAGATTCTTTAGTAGGTATTTGTTTAATTACAATTATTGCACAAGTATTTTGGTTCTTTGGTTTACATGGTGCAAGTATTACACAACCAATCCGTTTGCCTTTTATGCAAATGTATTTAGTTGAAAATATTAGTGCATTTAGTCAAGGAAATCCATTAGCACACTACTTTGTACAACCATTTTGGTCATATGTGATTACTCTTGGTGGTGGAGGATCAACATTAGGATTATGTATCTTATTGTTACGTTCTAAATCAAAAGAATTAAAAACATTAGGAAGACTTTCTATTGGTCCTGCATGTTTTAATATTAATGAACCTATGATCTTTGGTTTACCAATGGTATTGAATCCATTGATGATGGTTCCATTTATCTTTGTACCTGTTGTTAACTCAATCATTGCTTATGGATTGATGGCTTTGAATATCGTAGGTAAAGGTGTCATTGAAACACCATGGACAACACCTGCTCCTTTAGGTGCTGCCTTAGGATGTATGGATATAAAAGCAGGTATCATGGTTATTGGATTAATTTTAATCGATATTATTCTTTATTACCCATTCTTCAAGTTAGTTGAAAAACAAAAACTTGAAGAAAATGGTGATTTACAAGAAGCATAAATTATAAAAACAATGTCATATTATTATGGCATTTTTTTTAGAGAAAAATTAAAACATATTCTTAGGTTTGTGTAGGTGATTCTAGTGTATATCTATATATAGCCAAATATCAAAGAACTCAAATATAACACAACAAATAAATCAGAGTATAAGGAATATAAATCAAATCCAAAAGATTGTGGAAATTGCCCATATTTTAACCAATGTACTCAAAGTCAAAAACACCAAAAAAAGTTATAATGCAAGATGTATGGGAAGAATACAGAGAACAGGCAGATGAGATAAGGCATACACCAAACTGGAAAGAAATATATTCACAAAGAAAAACATGGATTAAGATTTACAAAAGTAAAAGGACTCCCAAAAAATCAACATGAATCGTTGATGTTTTTTTTGGTGCCATAATTTAAGTAAACTAGCAAGAATGAAGAAAAGAAGAGGAATGATTAAAACCCTTCCTACCAGAAAAACAGATAATCAGGATAATAACAACAATGAAAATGAATATATTTTCATAAAAATATATATGTATAAGAAAAGTGGTAGATTTCATAAGATTTCTACCACTTTGTCAACACTCTGAAAAACTCTCTTTTTGAGAGTTTATTTAGAATCATAAGTACCAGTGTAAAGTTCTTTACCATCTCCATTTAAATAAACGACTTTAACTGTAATACCCTCGATTTCTGTTTCTTCTTCTAATTGTTTTGCTACATTTTTCATGGTTGCGTCTAAGGTACCATCATTTGCCTTGAATGTATCAGAAGCTTGTTTAGCTAATTCTTCATCAAGAACAGTTTTATATTTGAAATTATAAATTAAAGTATTTTCTTTAATATCAATTTGTAGTTCATAAGAAGAGTTAGAAATAGCAGATTTTTGAATTTCTTCTTGAACAGCTTTGTTGTCATTGACATATGATTCTAATGTTTGAGCATCACCACAACCTGCTAATGATAGAGTCAAAAGAAAAGTAAATAAAACAGCAACTAATTTTGATTTTTTTATCATAATTTTCCCTCCACATCAAAATATAATCTATCTAATTTTATTATTACAAAGATATAATAAATTGCAAGAGAAATCGGTTAATTGTGTGAAAATTGTTGTAAAGAAGTTCATTGTTGAGTCATATTGGACATATAAAATATGAAAAACTATAATGATGAATCATTTTTTTAGTACATTTGTGAGAAATCGTTTGTTTGCTATTCTTTTCGTGATATTATTTTTTGGTTTAGTAGGGTATATGTCAATGAGATTGGGTAAAATTGTTGAAATAGTGTTTTCATTAAGAATTTATGTTTTTCTTTTTATAAGTTTGTGTATTTATATGATTTATATGTTTATCTATGAGAAAAGTCAAAAAATATATAAAAAAACACATCGGTTATATGCGATTTGTAACGTAATATTATGTTTTTTAATCTATATGATTATTGGTTTTCTAGTAGTAGATATCATGAGTATGGTCATATCTATAGATGTATATATTTGCTATCGTTATTTCAGTGCTTGTTACAATATATGGAATTATCAAAGCAAAACATATTTGTGTAAAAATGGAAAATGTTTGTATAGGAGATACAAAGAGTATACAAGTTGCTTTTTTGAGGATATTCATATTGGGCATTTTATGAAATCTGATCAATTAGATAAGATAGTTAAAAAAGTGAAATGTTTAACTGTGGATTATGTGTTTATTGTTGGGGATACATTTAATGATGATGCTTTTGAATATATGAATTTAAAAGTAATTGCTCAACAGTTTAAAGAACTAAGTAATCATAAAAAGGTATATGCAGTGTTAGGAAATCATGATCCTTGTTCTAAACATTCAAGAGTTTATGAATTTTTCGAAAAAGCGAATATAGAGTTATTGGTAGATGATGTGAGAGAATTTGATGATTTTTATATAATAGGTAGGGATGATATTACAACAAATCCTTATCGAAAATCATTGGATGAATTGTTTAAACATGTGAATACAGATAAACCTGTTATTTTGTTAGA
>CALDMQ010000278.1 GCA_937917505.1 uncultured Erysipelotrichaceae bacterium
GAAAGCATTAAGAAAATTAAAACACCCATCACGTTCAAAACGTCTTAAAGATTTCTTGGATCGTTAATATGAAACTATCAAAAAGATTACAAGCCATTGCGGATTGTATTATCAAATATAAAAAAGGACAAGTTCTTGCAGATATTGGTACAGATCATGCTTATTTACCATGTTATTTGATAAAAGAAAATGTGATTGAAAAGGCTTATGCTTGTGATATTGCAAGTGGTCCTATTAAAGCATCAATTGAAACAATTCAACAAAATGAATTAGAAAAATATGTCATACCACTTCTTGGAAGTGGTATGAATCCTCTATTGGATAAGAAAGTTGATATGATTAGTATCTGTGGTATGGGTGGAAAGTTAACTGTAGATATTTTGGATGAACATTTAGATATGCTTAATCATCATCGCTTTATTTTACAATCTAATATAGGTATCGAGGTTTTAAGAGAATATTTGTTTTCTCATCATATGAAAATTATTGATGAAAGTATTGTGAAAGATGCGCATCATATTTATGAAATTATTATTTGTGAAAAAGCAAATGAAGAATTGTTTTATGACGAAAAAGATATTGTCTTTGGCCCATGTTTAAGAAGAAAAAAAGAAACTTTGTTTTATGAAAAATGGAAACATCAATTAGATATTCAAAAGCGTATTTTAGATTCTTTATCAAAGGATCATGTTCGTTATCCTGAAGTTTTACACATGATAGAATTGATAGAAGGTGAATTAAATGAAGGCTAAACAAATCATTGATATCATTGAAAAATATTATCCTCTTTCTTTGCAAGAAGAATGGGATAAATGTGGTCTACAAATCGGAAATAAAGAACAAGATGTTCGTAAAATCATGATTGCTTTAAATGCAGATAATGACACATTAAATGAAGCTATTGAAAAAGGCTGTGATATGTTAATTACACATCATCCTTTTTTGTTAGAAGCTATTGTGAATGTTGATAAAGATGATTATATGGGACAATTTATTTATAATGCTATTTTAAATAATGTAGTTGTATATAGTTCACATACCACATTAGATCGTGTGTCTATGAATAAGTGGTTATTAGAAGAAATTGGTGTATCTGATATTCAAAGTGGAGCTGATGGAATTACTCATTATGCATCATTGAATCAATCAATGTCTATGCAAGATTTCATCAATCATGTTCGAGATGTATATAAGTTAGAACATTTCAAATATGCTGGAAAAGTAGATGAAGTGAAAACAGTTGCGATTTGTGGTGGGAGTGGTGCAGACTTTTTAGCAGATTACTACAATAAAGTTGATGCTTATATTACTGGTGACACGAAATATAGACATGCTAAAAATGCGGTGGATCATCATATTTTATTGATTGATGTGAATCATCATATTGAAAATATCATGATTTCAAAGTTAAAAGAAGTTTTAGAAAAGGAAGTGAATGTAGAGATAATAGAAGGATCATCACCTGATTATTATCACTACTTGTAATATGATTCTTACAACAATGTGCTATATCAAACGTCAAGGTCAAACTTTGATGTTGCATCGTATTAAAAAAGAAAATGATATTAATCAAGGAAAATGGATTGGTGTTGGTGGTAAATTTGAAGTAGGAGAAAGTGCAGAGGAATGTATGTATAGAGAAATATATGAGGAAACAGGATTAACTGCACATTCTTTGAAACTTCATGGATTTGTGAGTTTTCCGGGACTTTATCATGGTCAAGATGAAGGAATGTTTATTTATACTTGTGATGATTTTAGCGGAGAAATTCATGAATGCGATGAAGGTATACTAAAGTGGATTGAAGACGAAGTCATTCCTACACTTCCTATGTGGGAAGGAGATTATCATTTCTTTGAATGGATTCAAGACAATCGTTTTCACAGTGCTAAAATTGTTTACGAGAATGATAAAGTTATTGAATATAAAGAAGAATGCTATTAACTTGGAGAAATCCAAGTTTTTTTGTAATCTTTTTGTGATAGAATTGTTATAAGGGTGAGGAGGGAAAATATGAAAAATGATGAACTTGAAATTGTTTATCGTCAATATTATAGACAACTGTTTATTTATGCATTTTCCCTTACACAGAACAAAGAGGATGCTGAGGATTTGGTTGCAAATACTTTTGTAAAAGCATTATTAAGTTTTGAAGAAGGGAATATCAAATCGTGGTTATATATCGTTTTAAGAAATGAATTTATGAATATGTATAAAAAAAGAAACCGTCTTGTCTCTTATGATTTTGAAAATACAGAAGGAACATTAGCAGTTATACAAGATTTTATAAAAAGTGAAGAAAAAATATGGTTATACCAAAAAATTAACGAATTGCCACAAAGAGAAAAAGAAATTATGTTGTTAAGTTTACAATCTGATTTTGATGATCAAACAATTTCTCATATTATGAAGATGAGTATTGAGAATGTGCGTGTGATTAGGCATCGTGTGAAAAGAAAATTAATTGAGTTATGTCAAAAGGAGGGGTATTTATGAGTGAAAAGAAGTTTGATGAATTATTTCACGATACAGATTATGTAGAAGTTAATCAAAAGATTTATCATCAAATGAATAAAAAAATTTATTCTAAAGTTATTAAAGGTTTTGTTGTTATCTGTTTGATTATTACAACTATATTCTTTGGTACATCACAATTATTAAATGTTGTTTATTATAATCCTAATCATGAAGAAAAATTTTTAAAAGATGATAATGCTAATGAATTTGAAGTATTGTTTTCAACATATTATCAAATGTTACATCCTGGTATAATATATGTTCCTGAATTTAGTGAAAATTATAACGTAAAATCTTTAGGGTTTGGAAGATATGAAAGTCGTGGACGTATTCAAAGTATATTTGAACCATTAATACTTGGACCAAAAGTAAATACAAGTTTAGAAATTTCTCGATCAAAGATTGAGATTAATGGTCCCGTTGAAACTGGTTGTATTAATGAATTTAAAGACCCAGAAAATAAAGGGTTTCAAGCACTTACAGAGTTGAATGAGATGAAAAAAGAAATAGAAAATTTACCAGATTCAGCTTATCTTGATATATCATTAAGTTTTGAAAATTATATAAGTCTTGAAGACATAAGTGAAATTATTCGAAAATATCCAAACACAGTTCGATGGATTGCTTTAAAAAATCAATCATTTTATAATGTACAAGGCATAGCTGGTGGAATGTCTACAGTATCTCATGTATATTGGACATTTACAGATGATGCAGAAAAAGAATATCCCATGTTTATGTTGCCATATGATGAAAATATCACTGCTAACAGTTTGAGAGAGCATTATCTATCTCATTTGAAATTATTACTAGATCATCCGGATTTTATAAATGCTCTTTCAAATCCATTTGGATATATAATAACTCCTAATAAATTAAAAGAAAATTATGAAAAAGCTCAAAAAGAATTGTTATCATATGGAATAAGAGTATACATTGATAAAAAAGATATATTAAAACTTATTGAAGAATATGATGTGTCATATATAAATATCAATGATGTGAAGCTTTCAAGATTTCAAAAGTAATTAAAAATATCGTTCATATGAGCGATATTTTTCCTAAATTAAAATATAAAGTGCACCACTCAGGTGTGCTTTTTTGATACAA
>CALDMQ010000279.1 GCA_937917505.1 uncultured Erysipelotrichaceae bacterium
TATACTCGCTATGAATAGCCATGGTAGAGATTATATTAGACATATCAAAAAATCTTGTCCTTATACAATTATTTCACGTTTTTCAAGTTATCAACATCCTGCTTTAGATATCGAAAAGAAAGCAACACAATTACTTTCTTTAATTGATTCTTCAACCATACCAGAATATCAATATATCCCTTATATTCAAGAAAATAAATAGGAGGTCACTATGAATGAATTAGATATTGTCAACTATATCAACACCATCGGTTGTCTTTTATTAAAACACGGTGCAGAAATCTATAGAGTTGAAGAATCTTTAACACGTATGTATGAAGGTCTAGGATATAAAGATGTAGAGGTCTTTGCTGTCCCAACATATTTCACAGTTTCCTTAACACTTAAAGACGGAACACCTTATCATGCATCAAAAAGATCACGTTCTAATCGTGTCCATCTTGATCATTTATTTGAACTCAATAATTTAGTTAGACAAATCAGTAATAATGAATTAACTTTTGAAGACATTGAAACAGCTATCAATAAAATAACAAACGAAAAATTAAATCTTCCTTATATTCTTATTGGCTATATTGTTTCAGCTGCTATGTTTTGCGTTTTCTTTGGTGGTGGCATTAAGGAAATGCTTGTTTCTGCAATGATCGGATATGTTCTTTATCATTTTATTTATTTATTAGAAAAATTAAATATCAATAGTATTGTCAGAACCATTCTTTCAAGCATTGTTCTTTCCTCAATTGCAATTATTACATTTCGCTTTCACCTTGTGCAAAACACACAATCAATTATTACAGGAACGTTAATGTTATTAGTTCCTGGTATCGCTATTACAAATAGCTTAAGAGATATTATGAGTGGCGATTTCGTTTCAGGAGTTTCACGTATGGCTGAAGCTATTTTAATTGCTGCTAGTATCGCTATTGGTGTTGGAGCAACTCTCATGATTTTAGGGGGTGTCGCATAATGGAAGCATTTATTCAATGCGGAAGTGCTTTTATAGGGTGTTTAGGTTTCTCTTTGATTTTTAGAGTGCACAAGCATTTAAGATTTGCAATTGTCGGTTCTGTCATAGGAACAATCGGTTGGTTAATTTATTTGATATGTAACCCATTAAATAATGCTGTTATACAAAGTTTCATTGCAATGATTGGTGTCTCTTTTATGGCAGAAATAATGGCAAGAGTTTATAAAGCCCCTGCCACTATATTTATTATGATTGGTTTTTTCCCATTAGTACCTGGAAGTGGTATTTATTATACAATGCTATATGCTGTTCAAGGACAACAAGCTCTTTTTGCAGATTCCTTGCTTACAACACTTGGTATTGGCATTGCTATAGCATTAGCTATCTTGATTATGTCAACCGTTTTCCAAGTTTATCGTCGTATTAAAAATAAAGATTATTTAGAAGCACAATAACGTGCTTTTTATTTTTATTGATTATAGTTTTCTTTGATTTCTTTGTAAAAAAGATATTTTGACAATTCAAATCTTGCTCTAAAGATTTCAATATATAAAAACAAAGAACTAACCATACAAAACAACATACAAAATTCATTTAAAGATCCAATAGACAATAATAAGAATCCAGTAACTAACCAATAAGTCATATACCTCAAGCTATAAGACAAACACAAACCAAAGTATTGAAATATATGATCTTTCATCATTTTCACTGATAATACAAAAGATTCACTCCAAGAATAATCTTCTAATTCCATAATATAAGGAACACCCATTAACAATCCACTTATAACTAAATAAACAAGAGCACATAATCCAATATTCAAAAGAATTTCTACATTATTTAAAATAATTGTTACTTTTGCAAGTTGAGGAATTAAGAAATCACTTTGAAGTAACATATTTCCTAATTCTCCAACAAGCTCCCACGAAACCATAGAAAATTTATCTCTTATAATACTTAGTGTCGGAATTGCACAAATCATCATCATTATTGTCACAACCCCTTTCTTTACCAAGTATACCGGAGCTACTCTTGGAAAGTTCAAAATACCTATCAAAGAATCTTTATAACTTAAAATCGGTTTTTCTTCATCTATCAATCTTATAGAATGTTTCACATATCCATGTGATAAAGGCGATAAAAATAAAGACACAAAGAAAGAAAAGAAACCATCTCTTAGATACTGCGCTAATAAACTCACATAGCCTACAAGAAAATATTCAGATAATATAGATTCTCTATTTTCTTTATAAACTTGGTTCGATTTTTTCTTCATCTCTCTTAGTGTCATAACAATCCCTCTTTAATGATACACATTATACACAAAACAACAAAAAAAGAAAAGAGTTATCTAAACTCTTAACGTCTTTCAATCTCAATCACATATGGAGATTTATTTTTATTTAACATACGATAACTCGATACATTATACATATGCGTATCAAGCGAAGAAACATATTCATCTATCCATCGGCTTTCTTCATAACCTTCTTGATGACCAGGATACACAACAAGAAACAAAGCTTTTTTGAACATAGACATAGCTTTTTCAATAGCTATTTTTGTCGTTGGCAAAAGTGTTGTTATCATATGATCTTCTAAAGGCAAATAACCCAAATTAAAAACACCAATATCAAAACAAGTTAAATAACAATCAATATTTTCATGGCCATCTAATATCAAATGCACATTCTTTACTTCACCAATTCTCTTTTTTGTATTCTCTAATGCTTTTTCTTGTATATCAAAAGCATAAACTTCATCAAAACAAGTCATCAAAAACGCTGTATCATGTCCATTTCCCATAGTCATATCCACTGCCACATGACGAGATGAATAAGACAATATTCTTTGATGAACATAGTCAACCATTGTTAACATACAATTCTCCTTTACTGATAAATATTCATATCACATTGATAATCTTTATAAATCACAACTAAATATCCAAGACTTATTTTTTCCACAATAGCATAGCGGAATAATAATTCTTGATTTAAAGAATACTTATCCACAAGATAGCGAATCGCATCTTTTCTTTCTTGAGTAGTAAGTGTTTGTTTATACCATTTTTTAGGTTTCACTTTAAATTGAGAAAGATAATCTTGGATTAGCAACTCGTGTTTTTCTTGACTATTTAAATAATTATCCAGATAACAATAAAGTTCATCTAACTGATAACCAATTGTTTTATATTGATGGTCTTGATAAAAACATCCTAACTGATAAAAGAAATCAAACGCTGAATCTACTTCTTCCATCACACATTTCATTGTTTTTGTAAAACGACCACTATTCCAATATTTTTCTAACATATCTTCTGCTAAATGAATTTTTTTAACATCATCTCGAGATAACCATTTGTTTTCAATCATTTCATAAGGTGGTTCGTTTTGATAAATATAACCATATTCATCAGCATCTTTTCTTAAATTTGTACCTCTCAACAATTTTAAAAATCCAAGTTGTAATTCTTTAGCCCGAAAAGCAAAAACATCATCAAACGATTGTTGGAATCTTTCATATGTTTCATAAGGTAATCCCGCAATGAGATCCAAATGTAAATCACATTTTCCATCGTCCATTAATTGTTTCACAACCGCACTTAACCTTTCAAAATTTTGAATTCTTTTCACTGCTTTATTTGTTGGTTCATAAGTGGATTGAATTCCAATCTCAAAACGCAACAATCCTTTTGGTGCATAATCTCTAATAAAGTCAATAATAGGTTGTTGTAAAACATCAGCATTGATTTCAAATTGATACTGTTGCCCTTCACGATAATTTTCAAAAATGTATCCCAAAATCATAAGTGCATGATTTACACGGGCATTAAAACTACGATCCAAGAATTTAATTATTTTCGCTTGACTATGACAAATGATATCAAGTTGTTTTTTTAAATACTCCTCACTAAAAAAACGTAATCCTTTTTCTAATGAAGATAAACAATATTGACATTGAAAAGGACAACCACGACTCGATTCAAAATAAATAATTCTTTGAGCCATTGTCTTTTGATCTTCGGGTAAGTTATAAGGAGAATCTAAACTTTCTATATAATCTAAATCCACTGTTGCGACAACTGGAGAAATATGTGTTTTATCACTTACTCCTTCAATATCTACTTTTTCTTTTTTCTCTAAAGCACTTAATAACTCTCCAAAAACAATTTCCCCTTCTCCACTAATCACATAATCAATAGCATCATATTTTAAAAAATGTTGTGCTTCATAAGTCACTTCAGGTCCACCTAAGATAATTATCAAGTGAGGTGCATATTGTTTGAGCTTTTGACAAATTTCTAAAATATGATCAATATTCCAAATATAACAAGAAAATGCAATCACATCTAAATTCATAGATAATAAATCATTAACAATATGTTCCTCGTTATCTTTAATTGTATATTCTTTAAAAGAAACATCATGTTTATTTTTGGTTTGGACATATAATAATATTAATGATAATGATGTATGTATAAACTTTGAATTTAATGTTGTTATTAATGTTTTCATATAATCTCCTAAAAAATAATCTAGGGAATCCCTAGATTATTTATCTTCTTTAATTTGTGGAATAACACCTTCGTTTAAACAATATTCTTCTAATGTCCAATTATTTTCATAAACTTTTTTCGCAGCATTTTTTCCAACATATCTAAAATGCCATGGCTCATGTTTAATTCCAGTGATATTTGATCTTCCCTGAGGATATCTTAAAATAAATCCATACTTATGTGCATTTTTTAATACCCATTGATATTCTGGGGTATCACCAAAAACAAGTTTTTCACCTTTAATAACACTTTCACTTGTTAAATCAACACCCAAACCAGTTTGATGCTCGCTTGAACCAGGTTTAGCTACTAAACTAGACGCTGTGATTTCATCATACTTTTTAAAGTAATCATCATAAATTGTTTTTTGACTTTTATAAGAACGATACGCACTATTCACAACTAATGAATACCCTTCTTTTTTTGCATCATTATACATAGCAATCAATGCATCTGCAGCTTCTTTTCTTAATTTTGGATTATTACAATCAGGTGCAATTGGCATTTGTGGTGTTATTAAATCTTTTGGTTCATATGAAGATGACATATTAAATCCTGGCTTAACCAAAGATAATAAATCATCTGGATTTTGAATTATATAATTTTTATTCACTTTATTGTTTGAATCAATAAATGGATATGAAGTAATCAATACTGCATAATCATAGTTATGATTTTTATCATAAGCTTTGATATAGTCTTCCATATCTGTAAAGATAAAACCATTCACTTTCATATATGGCTCCATATCAGCATATCCATACTTTTTATCAATGATATATTGCAAATCAGTTGTAGAAGCTGTTTTTAATACATTCCAAATTTGTTCTTGTGTATAACTCATCGCTTCTAATTTAGGTACATAATTTGTATACATGTCATTGATTGTTGTAACAACTGTTTTAATTTCTATATCTTTATGTGTTGATAGATATTTTTCATATTCATCATAATATGTATAATGCTCACTATGATCAATCCATTCACTAATATGTTCAATTTTGTCATGTTCTAAAATTTCATCTACCGCTTTAGATTCTAATGATAAAATTTGATTTTGTTGTCCAAAAGAATATCCCTTAAATAAAAGTTGAATTCTTGACAAATTGAACCACACTAAAATTCCTAATACCAAGATAACTCCAACAAAAATAACAGCAATTCTATCCCAACGTATCTTTTTTCTTCTTGAAGAAGAATATGAACTATAATATGTATATCTTTTCCCACGATTAAATCTCATTTGTATAACCTCACTTTAATAATTTATTTATACCATATATCACTTTATAATTCTACATAATCTCTCTTATTTTTCTTACAAATTGATATTTGATTGCATTTACCCTTTAAATATGTTATTTTAATTGTCGTATCGTATAAAGGAGGTTACTCTATGCATTTTTGTATTTGTGTATTTATTGCATTGATTTGTTTAGTTACAGCTGTTTTATTTACTGAAGTATTCCCTAAATGGTTCAAAGCTATTTTAGCAATACTAGGTTCATTCACTTCTGGGTGGGCAATTTCAATCTTAATCAGAAAAATCGCTGAATGGAGTGGAGCTTATAGTAAACCCGAATTAATGCCAGTAGGATTAATTGCAGCAGGTATTATTTTAATCCTTGTTATTATTGTAACAATGATTTTAAAGAAAACGAAAGCAAAATAATAAAACGAAGGTATCATTGATCAATGTCATTAAGTTAAGTGTTTGATGACATGGGAGGAGTTCATATTAAAATGGACTCCCTCTTTTTTTGACTTTTTTTAATATAAGTGTTGACTTTCGTATGAAATTGTGTGGGCTATTATCAATACTAAATTGATAATAGCCCAGTTGTTTATAGGTATAAACATCTTAAAAATATATTAAATTATAATCTCAATAAAATGGCAGAGTTCTGTTCGATTTTTTGTGAAAATCTTGAAACGGATTTTACTCGTGACAGAAAACTCAATTTTAAAACAACAATGAGGAATGTTATTTGTATGGAAACTGGTTCCTTAAAAGATGAACTTCTTAAACTTAATGACTTCTCCATTGATACACCATCTGTTTCTGCCTTTGTGCAGGCAAGATGTAAAATCAAAGTTGATGCATTTAAGACATTATTTGATCGATTCAATAAGAAAAACACATGTCAACAAATTATGAAAAGGATATAGATTGATTGCTATTGGTGGCAGTGAACTGCCTATTGATAATACTGTTTATGATAAAGATACAACTTTATTTGGTAAAGGGGATTTTAAACCTTATTCTGCTTTTCATTTAAATGCATCCTATGATTTATTAGAGTGTACTTTTGAGGACCTTATTATACAGGGGCAAGCAAAAATGGATGAAAACGATGCATTTTGTCAACTTGTAGATAGATATAATGGTTCAAAAGTTATTTTCATAGCTGATAGAGGCTACGAATCATATAATGGCTTTGAACATGTCGTTAAATCT
>CALDMQ010000280.1 GCA_937917505.1 uncultured Erysipelotrichaceae bacterium
AGATAATATGTCTCTTATTGGTTCTTCATCATCAACTATCAAAATTGTCTTTTGATTTTTTTCAAATTCTTCTTCCACAAAAACTCCGCCCTTCCTTTTTAGCTTTATTTTCATATATATTTATATCACAATTAGTTTGAATATACAAGTGCTTTTTACTTTTTTATTGTATAGTAAATTTTGTTTTATCTTGAATATCTTTAACAGATAAAGGATGTTTTTCATCACTATATTTAATAATAATATCAATTAAAGCTATAAATTTAATATAAGAATCACTATCTTTATTTCTTCCCATGATACTCATCTCCCTTGTTTTCATAATACAACAATATTGTATAGGAAACAATAATACATACATATATAAGACGGTATTATATTTATACATGTTTTATATTTGTCTTATAACAAAGGAGGAATATGATCATGAATGTTTATATTACAATTACTGGACTTCAACATTATATTAATTACGAAGATATAAATCCAGAACAAGAGGTAATTTTAAGAAAAGAACCTAATAACCAATATGATTTAGAAGCAATAGCAGTGTATATGAATGATACAATGAAGATTGGCTATATTTCTAATAGCGTTCATACGAAAGGTAAAGGAACTTATTTTGCAGGAAGATTGTACGATAAAATACAAGACGAAACCAAAGCAAAGATTGTTGTAGTGATGCATCATCATGTGATAGGCTTAGTTCAACTTAATGATGAAAAAGCTCATACAGAAATTTAAACTTTATCGTTATAAAGAAATTGTTTTGGTTGATAGTGAAAATGTAGGATATCTCGTTCCATCAAAAATTCCTAGTCATGTTTATGTTTATATGTTTGTTAGTGATCCTTTTGTTTTAATGAAATTACAAGATGAGCAACTTCCTAAGAATATACATTTTGAAGATATTTCTAAAATTAGAAATCAGAATTCATCGAAAGATATTATGGATTATTGTATTATGATTAAACTCACAAAGATTATTTCTTTAATTAATCATCGTCATAAATTAATTATATGTTCGAGAGATAAAGGATATGACGCAGCAATTGATTTTTTGAAGAAAGAAAAAATAAAACATCATATTGAAAGATACTCTGGTTCGCTAGTAAATCTTTATAGTGAAAACAAAGATTTTGTTTCTATTTTAGAGAAGATGAATAACGATACACGTACTCAATTTAAAAAATATGCAAATATTGTTTCTTTGAAGAATTCTATTTCTAAAAAACAAAAAGATATCTTTATTATCGAAAAATATATTCATGATGTTTCTTATGTATCTGTGTATATAGAATTTGATGTTTACCAATTATCTTACAATGTTTATTTTTCGGGAAATCTTATTTGTCAAACGACACAAAAAGAAGATGCTTTGCAAATCTTTCATCAACAAGTTATAAAAATAAAAGAAAAATATGATAAATATCAAACACATGAACTATTTGTAAAAGCGACAGAATTACATATCAGACAATATATTGAAGAAGCTTATTTAAAAAAGAAATCTCTACAACAATGTTTAGTTGATCGTTTAGGAGAAAGTCATGGTCAAGAAATATATTTTCAATATACAAATTAATTTATTATAAGACATGAATCATTTGATTTATGTCTTTGTTTATATATAATTATTGACATATAATACTATATAACATATAGTATTATATGAGGAGAGTGGTAGAATGATATTCAATACAGGTGCTGCATTATTGGATGCTGTAGTGTTATCTGTTGTATCAAGAGAAGTCCATGGAACATATGGTTACAAAATTACACATGATGTTCAAGAAGTCATTAGTGTAAGCGAATCAACACTTTATCCTGTGTTAAGACGATTATTGAAAGATGGTTGTTTAGAAACATATGATCAAGAATACCAAGGAAGAAATCGTCGTTATTATCAAATTACAAATGCAGGAATTGTGCAATTAAACATGTATAAACAAGAGTGGTATGAGTATACTGCTAAAATTAATAAATTATTTGTTGGGGGAAATGAAAATGGATAAGAATAAATTTATGAAAGAACTCGAGTTTCTCCTTTTAGATATTAGTGAAGAAGATAGAAAAGAAGCTTTAGAGTTTTATGAGAACTACTTTACAGAAGCGGGTGAAGATAATGAATCAAAAATTATTAAAGAATTAGGAGAACCTAGTCGTGTTGCAGCAATGATCAAAGCTGGATTAAAAGGAAATTTTGATGAACATATTGAAGTAGGAAATCAAGGATTTTCTAATGATGATTTTAAATATCAATATGAAATCAAAGAGGTGAAGCAAAAAGAAAAAACAAAGACTTTTGATTTTGATCATATAACATCAACTTGGAAAGAGAAATGGCAGGCAATGGAATCAAGAGATAAACTTATTTTATTTGTATTACTTATTTTATGTGTTGTACCATTGTCATTTCCAATATTAGGTGTATTCACAGGTCTTTTTAGTTTTGGATTTGCGATAACATTATCATTAGCTATATTCTTCTTTGGATTTTGGATTATTACATTTATACTTTATTGTATTGCAATTGTATTGATTGTTATAGGGGTATTACAGCTTTTTACTGTACCAGGTGCAGGATTAATTTGTATGGGTATTGGATGTATAGCTATTGGATTTGCTAAAATCTTTGGTAAAATTGCATCGTGGTTTTTTAAATCTTTTATCCCATCAATCATAGATGGTATATCATCAATGTTTAATAAAATATTTGGTAAAGAGGTAAGCTATGAAAACAAGGTATAAAGTTTTAATCAGTTTTCTACTAGGAATATGCTTTATTTCTATTGGTATACATTTAGGTGGAGGTCAAGAGTTAGATGAATTGTCTTGGTTTCAAGATATTGATTTAAGATGGAATGCTCAAAGAATACATGATCAAGAACATGTCTTTGAAAATATCCGAGAATTAGAACTTGATTTATCACATGCAAATGTTCAAATACACGAAGATAACTCACATCACCAACAAATTAAAGTCGTTGCACGTCATTTGTATGAAACTTTTGAAATGAAACAGGAACATGATACATTAAAAATAGAACAAGCACATTCCCTTTTTAAAAAGTATAATGAAGGAAGTACACAAATTGATATTTATATTCCTAGTGGGTATGTTTTTGATGAAGTTGACATTGATGCAGTTTCAGGTCATAATGTGATAAGAAATATCAATACACATATAATGAATTTAGATGCTTCTATGGGGAAGATTGATATTCAAAACTTAAAATGTATGCGTGAATTGAAAGTTGATGGTGCATTGGGTAAAGTAAATATTAATTTGATAGGAAATGAAGATGACTTTGATTATCAAGTGAGTACATTTTTAGGAAGTCTTTCTATAGGTGATGAACATTATGTAGGATTGTCTAGTCATAAATCATTACAAAATCATGCAAAGTTTATTGATATAGATAGTTTTGCAGGAAAAATAAAGATAACAATGGAGGAAAATAGTTATGTCTAAAAGATTATATAGATCAAAAAGAGAATCAATGATATGTGGAGTATGTGGAGGTATTGCAGAATATTTTGATGTAGATCCTACGCTTATTCGATTAGGAGCAGTTGTTTTAATCTTTGGTTGGGGTTCTGGCTTACTTGCTTATCTCGTTGCAGCAATCATTATCCCAAAAAATCCATATCAATAAAAAACTGGAGAAACAAAAATCTCCAGTTATTTTTTAAATAGTATTAAGGAATGATAATGTTAATAGCTTGATGAACAACACTTACTTCAATAGGAAAGGTCGTTCCTTCTTCACCATCAATATCATAAATAATATCTTTGTCACACTCAATACATATCTTTTGTGCTTGTAAATAATGCACAAAAGGACTATTTAAATGATTATTTAACGTATAGTCTTTTAAAATAGAAATCATATCAGTTGTAGAACATTTTTTGATAATTAGTAAATCTAATTCACCATCTTGAATATTTGCTTGTGGTGTAATACCTTTAAAACCACCAACCTGAGATGTGTTTGTAATCATAAACAAACGAGCATCTTCTTCAAATTCTTCGTTTTCAGTTTTAACTTTTAAATGTAAATTCGTTGCAAGTTGAGAAGGAAGTTGTCTGATGCCATTGACATAATAAGCTAAAGGACCAAAATGTTCTTTCTCAGCTTTAGAAACTTGAAAACTAATATCGCTAAACATACCACCAGCAATAACATTGGCAAAATATTGATTATTGACTTTTCCAATATCTACAGAAATCTGTTTTTGATTTTGAATCATACGAATAAATTGTCTTGTTTCTGTAGGCAAGTGTAAATGTGTCGCAAAGTCATTAACAGTCCCACCAGGTAAAATAGCTAAAGGTATTTGTAATTTCTTTTCTACAAAACCATGAATAATTTCATTAACAGTCCCATCACCACCGACACTTACCACAAAATCATACTGGCTATCTTGAATATCTAAACAACGATGATAAGCATCATTTTTTTGTGTATAAAACACATCTACCTGATTCACAATGTCTTTTAAAATCATTTTTCCAATAATCTTATCAAGTTTCTTTTGAACAGTTCTCGTTCCTGAAGTGGGATTGATAATAAATAAACATTTCATCTCATCACGTCCTTTTTCTCATTGTACCACAATTACATAAAAAAAGAAGTCTTCTTAAAAAGGAAGATCTTCTTTGCTATAAACATTATTTCTAATTAATCTTAATAATAATTCTACACTTTTCTTCATCATTGTAATTGAAACAAATTCATAAGGACCATGGAAGTTGAAACCACCAGTTCCAAGGTTAGGACAAGGAAGTCCCATGAATGAAAGACGAGCACCATCAGTACCACCACGAATAGGAGAAATATTAGCTTCAATACCCACATCATTCATAGCAATTTCTACTTGTTCTACAATATGAGGTGTTTCTTTGATAATTTCAGACATATTTAAATACTGTTCTTTCATAGTTACTTCAACTAACTCATCACCATAACGACTATTCAAATAAGCTTGAATACGTTTGAAGTCGTTCAATTGTTCTTTTAATTTTGTAAAATCATGTTCTCTAAATGCGCCTTTTCACATTCGCCTTGCATATGTGTTAAATGATGAAATCCTTCTCTATCTTCAGTATGCTCAGGAACTTGACATACAGGTAATAAACAATCGAATTCTATAGCTACTTGACTAGCGTTGATCATCTTGTTTTTTGCACTTCCTGGATGAATTGATTTTCCTTTGACATGAACATCAACTTGATAAGCATTGAAGTTTTCAAAAGATAATTCACCAACTGGTCCACCATCCACTGTATAAGCATAATCAGCATCAAATTTTTTTACATTGAAGTTTTCAGTTCCACGTCCAACTTCTTCATCAGGAGTAAACGCAATACGAATGTCATTATGCTTAAACTCAGGATGTTTGTATAAATACTCAGCCATGCTCATGATGATTGTAATTCCAGCTTTATCATCAGCCCCAAGTAAAGTTGTTCCATCTGTTGTGATTAAATCATGCCCAACTAGATTTGTTAAATCAGGGAATTCTTGAGGATCTAAGAACATATCTTTTTCTTCATTTAAGGTAATACGTTGTCCATCGTAATCTCTGACTAATTGTGGTTTAATGTTTTTTCCACTTGCATCTGGTGATGTATCCATATGAGCAATAAACCCAATGACATCTCCTTGATGATTGTTGTTAGATGGAATTGTTCCATAAACAATACCATATTCATCCATATGAACACCTTCAAGACCTAAGATTTTCATTTCTTCAACAAGAAACTCACCTAATTCTTTTTGTTTCATAGTTGAAGGTGCAGTTGTTGAATAGGGATCAGATTGTGTATCAAAACTTACATATTTTAAAAACCTATTTTCTATTTTCATAATAAGCCTCGCTTTCTTATTTTACTATTACATTTATTATATCAATTATAGTCATTGTCCTCAATAGAATTCTCTTTAGACTAGACAAAAAGCAAAAAACTCATTATGATGTAAGCGGAGGTTTTATCATGGGTAAATATTATGCAGTGAAAAAAGGAAGAAAAACGGGTATCTTTTTAACATGGGCAGAATGTGAATTACAAGTCAAAGGATTTAAAGGAGCTTTATATAAATCGTTTAAAACACAAGAAGAAGCTAATGATTATTTAAATGAACAAAAAAAATCAATTAATGGTGATGGATTGATTGCTTATGTTGATGGGAGTTATAATATCAAGACAAAAGAATATGGCTATGGTTGTGTTTTGATTCATGGACAAAGTGTTCTTGAACAATTTCATGGGAAAGGTCATGATGATAATTATGTATCTATGCGTAATGTGGCTGGAGAAATTTTAGGTAGCGAAATGGCAATTCGTTATGCGATTGAAAAAGAATATCAATTGATTTGTATTTATTATGATTATGAAGGTATTGAAAAATGGGCGAATCATATTTGGAAAGCCAATAAAGAAGGTACACAAGCTTATCAAAAATTTATTGATGAGGCTCGTCAAAAAATCAATATTTCTTTTGTTAAAGTTTTAGCTCATAGTGGAGATATGTATAATGAAATTGCAGATCAACTTGCAAAGAAGGCAGTAGGTATCAAATGAGTGAAAGAATAACTGTTTTTGATATAGAACTTTTAAATCAAGATCCTACAAGTATTTGTGCTATTGGTATTGTGGAAATGATTGATAAGAAAATTGTATCAACATATTATTCATTGATAAAACCGAGAAATCTTTCTTTTGATGTACATCGCTATCGTGTGCATAAAATAAAAGCAAAGTCTTTAATCCACGAAAGGCCATTTCATGAAGTATGGAAAGAAATAGTTCATTATTTTCAAGATCATATTGTGGTCGGACATGATATTCAAGGGGATATGATGCATATGAGGGATGCATTAAGACAGAGTCGTATTGATTACCCTGATCTTTATATGTCTTGTACAAATGTCTTAGCACATTTGCTTTATTCTGATTTACATAAATATAATTTAAAAGAATTAGCACAAAGAATTGGTTATGAATATGAAGCGCATCACGCCTTAGAAGATGCCAAAGCAACGGCACATGTTTTATTGAAGATGATAGAAGATTATGAAAGTTTAACAGCACTACATCAATCTTATCATCTTGAATTTGGAGAAATGCATTCACATTATTATCGTAATATTGTTTCTCCTGAATCTGTGAAACACTTACTGGAATTTAATCAGAGAGAAGATGCTTTATTGTATCATCAATCTGTTTGTTTTACAGGTAAACTTTCTATGCCTAAGGAAGTCTTAGAAGAAAAAACAAGACAAGTCAGTGCTTTATCATCTCAACAAGTGTCTTGTCAAACGAATTATTTAGTTATTGGTAAGAATGGCTATCATAAAGTGAGATTTGGTAATGAGAATCGAAAAGTAAAAAAAGCATTGAAATTAAAAAAGCAAGGACAAGATATTCATATTGTTCATGAAAATGAATATCTTCAATTATTAGAGGAAAAGAAAAAGATGTAATTGCTTGGTTGTTTGTTATAGTGTATAATTATGTGGAGTTCAGGGGATTTTTTTAATGGGTAGAGATATTCTAAGAAGGTTCTAAGATTTTAATGAATAGGATAAATCAATATGAGGAGTGATTGTATGAAATATTTAACTGTTGCGATACCATCGTATAATTCTCAAGAATATATGGCAAATGCAATTGAGTCATGTTTAATCTTAAAAGATGATATTGAAGTTATTATTGTGAATGATGGTTCAAAAGATCGTACTGGAGAAATTGGTGATGAATATGCAAGACAATATCCCGATACAGTACGTTGTATTCATCAAGAAAATGGTGGACATGGTGAAGCTGTGAATACTGGATTAAAAAATGCAACTGGGCTTTATTATAAAGTTTTAGATAGTGATGATTGGTTTGATCGTTCTTCACTTGTGAAAGTTGTTGAAACAATTAAACAACTTCATGAACAAGGTGAAACAGTAGATATGTTTATTGCGAACTATGTTTATGAAAAACCTAGCGAAAATAAAACAAGTGTTATTCGTTATACAAATGCATTACCACAAAATCGTGTGTTTAGATGGTATGATGTGAAACATTTCATGCCTCAACAAAACCTTTTAATGCATAGTGTTATTTATCGTACACAATTGTTAAGAAATTGCAATTTGGTTTTACCTAAACATACATTCTATGTTGATAATTTATTTGTTTATTTACCTTTGCCATCTGTGACAACACTTTATTATTTAGATGTTGATTTATATCGTTATTTTATTGGTAGAGAAGATCAATCCGTTAATGAAACAGTTATGATTTCTCGTATAAATCAACAATTAAAAGTTAATAGAATCATGATTGATTCATGTGATGTTATGAAGTTGAAGAGTCGTAAATTACGTAATTATATGATTAAATATCTCACAATGATTACAACTGTTTCTACAGTTTTATTAATTAAATCAGGAACAAAAGAACATCTTCAAATGAAAGAAGAACTTTGGACATATATGAAAGAAACAAATCCTGAGTTATACAAAGCTGTTAAGAAAACATTGTTGGGTGCATGTATGCAAATGGATGGAACAATTGGGAAAAAGATTATTACAACAGGTTATTCTCTTTCTCAAAAGTTCTTTGGGTTTAATTAATGAAGAAGTTTTTAGCACAATATAAACATGCCTGGGTATTTCTTTATTTTATTATTTATTTACCTTGGTATTTTGGTATTCAACAACGTACCAATATTACATTTCATGATGTTTATGTATCTATAGATGCAATGATACCTTTTGTATCTTGGTTTATTTTACCATATGTCTATTGGTTTGCATTTGTAGCTGTTACTGTCGGTTATTTGTTTTTTACAAATAAAGAAGAATTTTACAAATGTGTGGCTTTCTTGTTTATTGGTATGACAGTATGTTTAATTGTTTTTACTGTGTATCCAACAAGTTTTGATCATCGTCCTACTGTAATTGAGG
>CALDMQ010000281.1 GCA_937917505.1 uncultured Erysipelotrichaceae bacterium
CTTCCAGAAGATGTACAAATAGATATGTACCGCACAATACCAGGGTTAGAAAATGTTGAATTTACAAGACCTGCATATGCTATAGAGTATGATTGTGTTGAACCATCAGAGTTAAAACCATCTTTAGAAACAAAAAAGATAGAGGGATTGTTTCTTGCGGGACAAATTAATGGAACTTCTGGATATGAAGAAGCAGCAGGACAAGGAATTATGGCAGGAATTAATGCAACAAGAAAGATTCAAGGAAAAGAACCAATAATTTTAACTAGATCAGATGGATATATAGGTGTTTTAATAGATGATATTGTTACAAAAAGTACAAATGAACCATACAGAATGATGACATCTAGAGCAGAATATAGACTATTATTAAGACAAGATAATGCAGATTTAAGATTAACTCCAATAGGGCATGAAATAGGGCTTATTTCAGATGAAAGATATCAGAAATTTTTAAAAAAGAAAGAAAATATAGAAAAAGAAGTAGAAAGAATATCAAATACAATTATACGCCCAACAAAAGAAGTAAATGAATTTCTAAAAGGAAATAATTCGTCTGAAATAGCTACAGGAGTAAGATTATCAGAATTATTAAAAAGAACAGAATTAAATTATGAAATATTAGCAAAAATAGATAAAAACCGTCCGGAATTAGAAAAATTAGAAAAAGAAGAAGTGGAAATACAGATAAAATATGAAGGTTATATAGCTATGCAGATTTCACAAGTAGAAAAATTTAAAAAAATGGAGCAAAAGAAATTATCAGAAGATATTGATTATGAAACATTAAAAGGTTTAAGTTTAGAAGCAAGGCAAAAATTAAATAAATATAAACCTACATCTGTAGGAATGGCATCTAGAATTTCAGGTGTTTCACCTGCAGATATATCTGTACTTTTAATATATTTAGAAACAAAAAATAGAAAATAAAAGGAGAAAACCATGGAAAAATCAGAGTTTTTACATAAAATAAATAAAAAAATGGAAAAATTAGATATATGCTTAAATGAAAAACAATTAGAACAATTTTTTATGTACAAAGATTTATTAATAACTTGGAATGAAAAAATGAATTTAACTGCTATTACTCAAAAGGAAGATGTGTATTTAAAACATTTTTATGATTCTCTAACAATTTCATTTGATTATGATTTTAAAGATCAATCTTTATGTGATATTGGTGCTGGAGCTGGTTTTCCATCTATTCCATTAAAGATTGTTTATCCAGATTTAAAGGTTACTATTGTAGATTCTCTTACAAAACGTATTACATTTTTAAAACATTTAAGTCAAGTTTTAAATTTGAGTGATGTTGAAGCGATTTCTGCAAGAGCAGAAGAATATGCTTTAAGTCATAGGGAATCATTTGATATCGTCAGTGCAAGAGCTGTTGCGAGGTTGAATATTTTAGATGAGTTATGTTTACCTTTGGTTAAAGTTGGTGGATATTTTATAACTTTAAAAGGATTAAAAGCAAAGGAAGAACTTGCAGAAGCAAGACAAGGGATTGTAAAATTGGGTGGAAAGGTTATCAAAGAAGTTGATTTTACTTTGACAGATGAAAGTGATCATCGTTCTAATATTTATATTTGTAAAGAAAAAAAGACACCCATTCAATATCCTAGACCATTTGGTAAAATAAAAAAGAAGCCATTATAACATCCACAATTGTGGATGTTTTTCGCGTAGAAAAGTTATGAGTTTTTATTTCGTTTTTTGTCAAATAATGATATAATATGCAAGGTGTATAAGGAGTTGAGAGCATGAAAGAACCTATTTATAAGTTTATAGATATTCATCTTATAGAAGCAAATCAAAATCAACCGAGAAGTCATTTTGAGGCAGAGAAAATACAAGAATTAGCTGTATCTATTCAAGAAAACGGATTATTACAACCAATTGTTGTAAGACCATATCAGGACAAATATCAAATCGTTGCTGGAGAAAGACGTTATCGTGCTTGTAAACTTGCAGGATTAGAAGAAGTTCCATGTGTCGTACAAAAAATGGACGAACATCAAACAGCAACAGCTGCCATTGTAGAGAATATTCAAAGAGAAAATCTTTCTCCTATAGAAGAAGCACTAGCATTCCAACAATTATTAGATACTCAAAACTTAACTCAAGAAGAACTGGCTCAAAAGGTTGGTAAGAAACAATCTACAATTGCTAATAAATTAAGATTGTTACAATTGCCAATGACAGTTCAAGAAGCAGTTCGTAGACGTGATATTACAGAAAGACATGCAAGAGCTTTATTAAAATTGGATTCAACGGCTAAACAAAATAATATGTTAAGAGAAATTATGACAAAGGGGTTAAACGTTGAACAAACAGAACAAAGAATTAAATCTAAAATTGAACCTAAAAAACCAAAAACAAAAGCAAAAAGTATTTCTCAAAATTTAAAGATAGCTTTAAATACATTAGATCAAGCCATTGAAATGGTAAGAAATGCCGGTGTTGAAATACAAGTTGATATGCAAGATAATCCTGATGATATTACATATATAGTGAAAATGAAAAAATAGTTTTCAATTGATTGTGAAAACTATTTTTTTCTTTATTCAAATGCAACACATACGGGTGATGGGATTTCAAATTCTGATTTAGTTAAAAGTAATTTTTCATTTTGTTCATCAAAAGTCATAACTTGGAGCTTACTAGCACTTTGACAACAAATAATTAAATATTTATCGTCAATGATATTGAAATCACGAGGATCTTTATCAGTATGCACCATATATAATAATGCGATTTTTCCTGTTTCTTTATTGACACGATACATTGCAATACTATCATGTCCACGATTTGATACGAATAAATGATCACCAGAAGCAGTGAGGCGAATTGCAGCAGCACTAGAAAATCCCTTAAAGTGTCGAGGAACACAATGAATGGATTGAATAAGACTAAAACGACCATCATTGTATTGATAAACCATAATATTGTTAGCAATTTCGTTAATGAGATAAGCAAAACGTCCATCTTGTGAGAAGATCATATGTCGAGGACCTGATCCTGGTAAGATATTTAAAGTATAATCTGTATCTTCAATAAGAACACCTTGATTATAATGATACATGACAACTTTATCAGCACCTAAATCAACTGAATATAAAAATCTTTTATCTGGTGTAAAGCCAACATAATGAGCATGAGGACTAGTTTGTCTTTTCAATAAATCCGGACCTAATCCACGATGTCTTACTGCACATATTTTTTGAATAATATTTTTGTTTTGAAGTTCATAGGAAGCAGTTGCTCCAATGTGGTAATTTGCTGCAAAGATGTATTTTTGTGAATCATCAATACATAAATGGGTATAAGAACGACCGCTAGAACTATAGTTATTATTTAAAATGAGTTCATCTTTATAAATTGAGAAACTGCCAAGACCGCCACCATCTTCGTGTGAACTTGCATTTTTATAAGCAATGTATAAAACATGATCTTTAGTAATCATGTAAGATGGATAATCTGGTGTAACAATATGTTGAACTTGTTTGATTTTTAGAGAATCTTCATCAAATTTTAAAGTATAAATTCCTTTTTTGTCATGTTTACCATAACTTGCGACATAGAATAATTTCATAATGAAACCCCCTTCATATTATTCATTTTATCATATTCAAATATCTTTTACTAACACTTTATCTAGTGTTAAATAAATTATCATTAACTTTGTTTTAAGCATAAACGTAATATAGTTATTTTCGTTATTTGTGTATATAAATCAAGTTTATAAACTCTGATTTATCGGATGGGATTTTACAGGATACTAAAAATATGCTTTTGTTTTGACCAAATTAATTTATTCTTTATTATTCAAACATTTTGTAATACAATGAGTAATATATAACTACAAGGAGGAAGCGTTATGGAAGATAAGTTATTGTTAAATTTATTACAGAAAAATGCAAGGATGAAGATTACTGATCTAGCGGCCGCCTTAGATGAATCAAAAGATGATGTGATAAGTCGTTTGACTGAATTAGAACAAACGAAAGTTATTTGTGGATATCATACAATTGTGAATTGGGATTTAACAAATACAGAGATAGTTACAGCATTAATTCAAATCAATGCAAGTCCTGAAAGAGAATATGGATATGATAGAATTGCAAGTCATATTTATAAATTTGATGAAGTAGATACAATGTATTTGCTTAGTGGGAGCTTTGAATTTGTTGCGATTGTTAAAGGAAAGACAATGCAAGAAGTTGCACATTTTGTGGCAAGTAAACTTGCTTGTGTTGATGGTGTTACAGGGACATCCACATACTTTGTTTTAAAACAATATAAGAATGATGGAGTTGTCTTGATAGAAGACGAAGATGGTAAAAATACAAGATTGGTGGTGACTCCTTAATATGAATTTTGAAGATAAATTAAGTGAGCGTGCAAAGATTATTAAACCAAGTGGAATTAGAAAGTTTTTTGATTTAGCATCACAAATGGAAGATGTTATTTCTTTAGGGGTAGGAGAGCCTGATTTTCCAACACCTTGGACAATTCGAGAAGCAGCAATTTATTCAATTGAAAAAGGAAAAACTTATTATACAGCGAATCAAGGTTTAGTGGAGTTAAGAGAAGAGATATGTGATTATTATAAACATAGATTTCATGTTTCTTATGATCCTAAAAAGCATTGTATTGTAACAGTAGGAGGTTCTGAAGGGATTGATATTGCTATTCGTGCAATTTTAAATCCTGGAGATGAAATGATAGTATTAGATCCTGGATATGTTGCATATACTCCGGGTGTAGAATTAGCAGGTGGAATTCCTGTTCAATTAGAACTTCGTCATGAAGATGAGTTTAAGTTAACTCCAGAATTATTAAAATCAGCAATTACACCAAAGACAAAAGCAATTCTTTTGAATTATCCATGTAATCCTACTGGTGGATTTATGACAAGAGAAGATTATGCAAAGATTGTACCAATTATTAAGGAAAGTGGAATTATTGTTTTGTCTGATGAAATTTATGCTGAACTAAGTTATGAAGAAGAATTTTGCTCAATTGCTTCTTTTGATGAAATTAAAGACCAAGTTATTGTTGTGAGTGGTTTTTCTAAATCGTTTGCAATGACTGGTTGGCGTTTAGGTTATGTTTTAGCAAATGATGTTTTTACGAGTGCAATGAAAAAAATTCATCAATATGTTATTATGTCTGCTCCAACTGCAGCTCAATATGGTGCATTAGAAGGGTTAAGACATTGTCAAGATGAAGTTGAGAAAATGCGTGATTCTTATAAAGTTAGACGTAATTTCTTAGTGAAAGCATTAAATGATATGGGATTAGAAACTTTTAAACCACAAGGGGCTTTCTATGTGTTCCCATGTATTAAATCAACTGGTTTAAGTTCAGAAGAATTTTGTGAACAACTATTAGCTGATCAAAAAGTTGCATGTGTTCCTGGAAGTGCTTTTGGAACAGCAGGTGAAGGCTTTGTAAGAGTTTCTTATGCTTATAGTATTGAGGAACTTAAAGTTGCTATTGAAAGAATAAAAATATTTGTGGATAAGGTGAGAAAGTAAAGTTTGAGGGAGGTTATCTCCCTTTTTATGTTGTTTGAAAACATTTAAAACAGGTGGCTAACCACCTGTAAATTCATAGTTATCAATATGTATGAATTGAGAGAAATATCTATTAAGTAGAGCACATGTCTATACTCTTGTATTTTAATTATAAGTAATTCTAACCTTTGTAATCATTGTGTTACTTAATGATGAAGATATAACATAATTTCATCTTCTGACAAGTGAGAAATCTTCATAATTTCTTCAATATTCATTCCATTTTCATACATAGCTCTAATCATTTCTTCATAAACTTGATTACGTCCTAAATGAACTACTTCTATTTTTCCATTATCATATCCAATTTTTTTCATCTTTTCTTCAAATATATTCACTGCTGTGCACATATCAAAATCTTCCTTTCCCATTTCCTTGACAACTTCTAACATTTTTGTAGATCTTGTAACCGCAAATAATTCTAATGCTGTCTCATAATTAATATCCATCATCTTTATTGAATCCATATCTCCATCACTGTCATAGAGCCTTTGTATGCCTTCTACCAAATCTCTATTATCTTTGACTTTGAATAAAGAATAATCCATATCTCTGATATTAATGACATTGATTCTCCAATCATTGATATATTTCTGTAAGTTTTCTGGAATGACATGCATCATCTCTTTAAGACTTCTTGCCTTATTCCATCTGGCTTCCTCATAGTTCAATACAATTGTAGTCAGTGGATAAAGTTTAAATATAGGTAAGTTTTTCTTATCATCTGGATTCTCTTTGTTATGTTTTAATATCACCTTTTTGTTCATATCATAGTTCTTGTTTTGATTGATATAATTGATAAAATCATATCCCATGACTCTAAAAGGCATAGTTTCATCAATAGTACTTTGATTTTCTATACCAATCATAATCATATAACTTTCATGATTATATTTCTTGATAACGTCTCTTGAACGGTCAATACCAAAGAGATGAAGATAAGTGGATTCATTAGAATCACAATCATGAAGACTTGAAGGGGATATAACAGAATGACCATCAAAGATAATAGCGCTAACCATATCTGAAAAGATATGATTATTCTTTAATCTCACTTTTTCAAAAGTGTCAGCTTTTAAAACATTCATAATTCCCTCCTTTTCTAAGAGGAAACAGATTATATAAGAATTATAAAATAATATTTGCTTTAAATAAATAATATGATTCTTAATATTTTTCCTTTTACTTCTATATTCGCTTTTTTCTAGCATTTTACTTTTGAAAATTAAAAAAAGTTAAAACATTTCTTTATTCTTTGTTCACTTATAGTTCATTTGAAAAGATTACACTAATAACAAGGAGGTTATATTGTGACAAAACAAATAACAAAACATTTTGCATTAAAAAGTCCTACTTTTGAAGATGTAGGAAATCTATTAAGACTTCAACAAATTTATGAAGCGGGTATTAAAGAAATACAAACGAAATTAGAAATATTAGATTCAGAATTTAAAATTAAACATGATCATAATCCTATTCATCATATAGAATCACGTTTAAAGAAGCCAAAAAGTATTGTCAAAAAAGCAATTGATAAAAATATTGGATTAACTGAAAAAGATATTACAACACATATTCATGATATTGCAGGAATTAGAGTGATTTGCAACTATGTTGATGATGTTTATATGGTCGCACAGTTACTTATCAAACAAGATGATATAAAAGTTATTGAGGTTAAAGATTATATAGAAAATCCAAAACCAAGTGGATATCGAAGCTTACATCTTGTTTTGGAAATACCTATATTTTTAGCAGAAGGTCCAAAGCCTATTCATGTAGAGGTTCAGTTGCGTACTATTGCAATGGATTTCTGGGCTTCACTTGAACATAAGTTAAAATATAAGACGGATAATCAAGTACCAGAAGATATCCGTACTGAATTACAAGAGTGCGCAACATCAATTGCATATTTAGATGAAAAGATGCAAAATATACATAATAGATTAAATAATGATAGCTAAACTCACCTTTAGGTGGGTTTTTATGATGTCTTTAAAAGAAGATAAATATAAGAAAAAATGGCTATAAGGATAGAAGATAAGAAATTATGTAAAGATATAGATGAAAAGGAATATATAATTAATACTGATAAGGCTTGAAAAAATCATTAAATATAAAAAAATATTCTTTTTTAAAAGAAAAACGAATAAGAAATACGTATATAGAAGTAGAGGGATATATTTTAAGGAAATAATATCAATTTACACAAAGCAATGTATATGTTATAATTTCCTTAGAGTAAATCTTATCCCTCTAAGGTGGTGAGATAATGTCTAATACTTTACCTTGTAAACATTTGAAATATCTTCATTTGATTAAACAATTAAAATTATTTGATGATGATTTTATGACTCTTGCATTAAGAGATATGAATTGTGTTGAATTGATATTAAGTATTATTTTACAAAGAAGTGTACATATTGGTAATGTTTATACTCAAGATATCATGAAAAATCTGATTGGAAGATCTGGTATTCTTGATATTGTGGCTATAGATACATTGGGTGTTTTATACAATTTAGATGTACAAAATAATAGCGATGGTGCACATCCAAAGAGATTAAGATATCATGGAAGCCTTATAGATATTCATTTTACAGATGTCAATATATCCTGGAAAGAGATACCTCAAAGATATGTCATCTTTATAACCCAAAAAGATGTGATGAAGAAAGGATTACCAATATATCATATAAGACAAAAAATAGATGAAGATGATAATGAATTTTATGATGAAGGTTATATTATTTATGTCAATGGAGAAAACGAAGATGATACACCATTAGGGAGATTGATGCATGATTTTAAATGCACAAATCCAAATGATATGTACTATGACTTATTAAGAGAAAGAGTGAAATATTTTAAAGAAGATAAGAGAGGAGTGGAAGAAATGTGTAAGATATGGTGTGTTATTAAAAAGAAAGTATTCAAGAAAGAAAAGGTAAGATAGAGATTGCCCACAATCATTATATTGAGTAGGAATATTAACTGTTAATCAAGTAGAGAAGTTGAATATTATTAGTAGATAGCTTTTACAATACGACTTACTTAAAATATATATTAACGATATATACTGTTAAAGAGATAGATGTATGCGTCCAAATATATAAACTCAATTTGTTTACTAATAAAAAAGGAAATAACATTTCAAAATGCTATTTCCTTTATGTTTTATTTAATTAATCTGAAATGATGTCCAGGAGCGATGAATTCAAGTAATCCTAAATCTTCATCTTTAATTCTAGCAACTAAGTTTCTTTCACCATCATTTGGAATTTCAGTTAAAACAATTTCTAATTCTCCACGATAATGAGCTAAGTTATCATTAACAACTAGAACATCTCCACGAGTAAACATTGGTTTACCTGGATCTCTATATGGAATAGATTGAGATTTAATTTCATGATCTTGACCATCTTTTAAACCGAAGTCTTGTACACTCTTTTGAGCTTTGAATTTTACTCTTGGCATACTAGAACGAATCATAAATGATGAATGATCATAACGATCAAAGTGTGGTGCGAAATCATACATGATTAATTTTTCATTATCAGTAATTCCTTCTTCTTCATCAACTCTTACTTCGATAGCTTGGAAATTAACCTTTGCTAGTGCTTCTAATTCATCATCACTTGCTGGATAGTTACCGATTAAAATATCATCAACATCTCCAGTAGCAAGTAAGTAACGAGCTTGTACTTCAATTGGTAAACCACGCATAATTTCTACAGTTGGTAAACCACAGAATACTTGCCAAGGTCCAATAGTGTTTTCGTTATTACTAGATACAAATGCAGCAGTATGTAAGTTTAATTCTTTCCAGTAACGGTTGAAGTCCATGAATAAGTCGAAATCTAAACCAGTATATCTTTCTGGGAAGAAGTTGTGGCACATAATTATTTGATCTTTATTACCACCATTTTGAATTAATAATTCAACTCCACAGTTCATACTTGCATTGAATTCAATTTGAATACCATAAGGATTACGAGTTAATTGAATATCACCTTGTGTCCCAAAGTTTCCATCCATTCTGATAATATCTAAACCTAAATCTTTAAAAGGTTTTAAGTTTGCAGGAGATGCTCCAAGAATTTCAAATACTTCAGGATTTGTATCAGCAGCAACTTCAAATCCTAATTCATGAGCCTTTGTCATAAATCCTTTAAATTCTTCTAAATAAGCTTCTCTTTTATCATCAGGAATTGATAAGAAACAAGTAAAGATTCTGCTATATCCTAACTTAGCAGCTTTTTCCATATAAGCATAAACTTCATTCATTGGTGTCTTATCTGGATATACAGAAATACCTAATTTGTGCATAATGTTTTATGATATACTTCATGAGGATAGAATTGAAATATATCATTGCCTCCTTTTTATAATAGTTTCATTTTCTCCTCATTCCTATTATCTAATAAAAAGAGTATTTTTTCAATTGAAGATTAAGATTTCACATAAAAATATTCATATATAAGAGAGAACTTACTATAAATTCATGAAAAGTTGTGCTATGATATTAAAAAATGACGAAAGGAGCATCACTATGAGTTTGATAATTTGTTTATCTTTTCTTGTAACATTCGTATTAAGCTTAATTCTTGTTCCTATTGTTAGTAAAGTCACAAAACGTTTAGGTATTATTGCTCATACAAATAATAGAACAATTCATAAAGGAATTATTGCACGTACTGGTGGATATGCCATTTATGCAAGTTTTTTAATAGGAGCAATGATTTTCTTAAAAACAGATACACAAATCAATGCAATTTTACTTGGTGGGTTTGTTATTTTTAAAACAG
>CALDMQ010000282.1 GCA_937917505.1 uncultured Erysipelotrichaceae bacterium
ATGATAAATTCTTAGCTAATGAGTTTGCGGCATCTGATATTGATGGTGTAGATACTGCAACTGGTGCTACAATGACAACGAAAGGAATTGTATCTGCAATTCGTCAAGCAATTGCAGCTTCAAAATAGGAGGTAATGTGATATGGGTAAAACATTAAAATTAGCTCTATTCCTTGCGATTGTTGCAGGTTTATCTGGTGCAGCATTATCATATGTTAATGGTGTGACTGCTCCAATTATCCAAGAACAAAAAGTAGCAAAGGATAAGAGTGGATTAGAAGCAATTTATGCGGGTGCTGAATTTATTCCAGTTGAAGATACTGATACAAGTGAATATCCTTCTATTCAAGCTATCTATGAAGCAAAGGGTAAAGGGTATATTTATAAATGTAGTGTTACTGGATACGGTGGACCAGTTGAATATTTAGTTGCATTAGATAATGATGGAACTTATAAAGGGTTTGTTGCAACAGAATATAGCAATGAAACTAAAGGTTTTGGTAGCAAAATTGGTGAAGATGAATTTAAAAATAGTGTCGTAGGAAAAGCTTTAGGTGATCCTATTGATACAATTACAGGTGCAACTGTTACTTCTGCACCAGTAGTTGCTGGTATTGAAGAAGCAACTGCACATCATGAAGCAAATTTTAAATAAGGAGGAAACATAGATGAAAAAATTTGATATTTTCAAAAAAGGTTTATTTGCCGAAAACCCAGTATTTGTCTTATTGTTAGGTCTATGTTCAGCCTTAGCAATTACTACAAATTTAACAAATGCAATTGGAATGGGTATGGCTGTTCTTGTTGTATTAGTGATGAGTAATGTGATTATTTCATTACTTAGAAATATTATTCCTAATGAAATTAGAATTCCTGTATTTATTGTTATTATTGCAACATTAGTTAAGTGTGTTCAAATGTTAATGAGTGCATTTACTCCTGCATTAAGTGATTCTTTAGGAACATTTATCGGATTAATTGTTGTTAACTGTATTATTTTAGGTAGAGCTGAAAGCTTTGCTTCTAAAAATGGAGTTTTAGATTCATTATTAGATGCTTTAGGAATGGGATTAGGATATACTTTTGCAGTATTAGTGATGTCATTCTTTAGAGAATTAATTGGAACTGGTGGAGTTTCTTTATATAATCCATTTGATGCTAGTCAAGTAATCTTTGATATTAAACCACTAGCTGATTATGCAGTTTCAATCTTTACACAACCTGCAGGAGCATTCTTGACTTTTGGTTGTATTCTTGCTTTTATTCAATTTTTAAATATTAGAAAAGCTAAAAAAGCAAAGAAAGCGGAGGTAAAGTAGTATGGAATTATTTAGTTTATTTATAGGGCTTACTTTTGTTAATAACGTTGTTTTAAGTAAATTCTATGCTATTTGTCCATTGTTGGGTGTATCTAAAAAACCTAAAAATGCCTTGAACATGGGATATGCGGTTACATTTGTTATCGTCTTATCATCAATTATTACAAATTTATTATATAATTTTGTGTTAGTACCATTAGAAATTACATACTTAGATTTAATTACATTTATCTTAGTTATTGCTTCTTTGGTACAATTCGTTGAAATGTTCTTGAAGAAAACAAGTCCTGAAATTTATAAAGCAATGGGTGTTTATTTGCCACTTATTACAACTAACTGTGCAGTATTAGGTGTTGCATTAGATAATATCAGTGCTAAATATAATTTAATTGAAGCAACAGTTGCTGCTTTTGCAGTATCAGTTGGATTTACAATTGTTATTTATCTATTTGCTTTAATTAGAGAAAGATTAGATATTGCGAATGTTCCAGAAAGCTTTAAAGGAACACCAATCGCATTAATTACTGCTGGTATCATGGCTTGTGCTTTAGCTGGAATCGCAGGGCTTGTTTAATGAGCATTTGGGCGATTGTTTGGTTAGCGGTTATTATCGCTATCTTTATTGGAACTTATGTGATGAATAAGAATACACCTCGTCCTGAGGGGTGTGAAGATATGAGTGAGTGTAGTGGCTGCAATAATATTGCATGTTCACATCATAATGCTCATCATGAGGAGGAAGAAAACAATGAACGTTAATGCTATTTTAGCGTTAGTCGCTATTGGAGCTGTTCTTGGTCTATTACTAGGGATTGCCAATATGTACTTAGTTGTTGAAGAAGATAATCGTGTAACTGAAGTTACAGAAATGCTTCCTGGTGCTAACTGTGGTGGTTGTGGCTATCCTGGTTGTTCAGGTTTTGCTAATGCTTTGGTAGATGGATCATCTACAAAGGTTTCTTCTTGTGCTGTAAGTAATCCAGAAACAAGAGAAAAAATTGCAAAATACCTTAATGAAACACCTGGTCCAGATGGAACAACTTTAAAAGTAACTGTTTAATGAAGAAGGATTGACTCTTAGGAGTTGATCCTTTTTAACATTTTTAAAGCACATTTGTTGATAAAATAAAAATGCTATGATAGACTCAGTATAGAAATACAAAATGTATTTATAATATAAGAAGAAAGGATGATGAATATGTCAAACGTTATTCATGCAAATACTCAAGAATTCCAAGAATTATTATCTCAAAATGAAGTTGTTTTTGTTGATTTCTTTGCAACATGGTGTGGTCCATGTAAAATGTTAGCACCAATTATTGAACAATTAGCTGACAAACATCCAGAAGTGAAAGTTGTTAAAATTGATGTGGATCAAGAACCACCACTTGCTATGCAATATCAAGTACAATCAATTCCTACATTGATTACTTTTAAAAATGGCCAACCAACACAAAGACAACTTGGGTTTATGCCTTTAGAAGCATTAGAGAATATGTTAAAATAATGAGGGAATCCTCATTATTTTTATTAGGAGTGAAAATATGACTGAAAAGAAAAATCTGAATTAGGTTTATTGTATAATGTAAATTATGATGGAGAAATTGTTAGTGAAAGACAAAGAGTGAATGAACTTTGTTTTGAATACAATTTATTAAAACCTTCACAAATAAATGAAAGACAAGATTTAATGAAAAAGATTCTTAAAAAGACAAAAGAGAATTTTACAATTATGTCACCTTTTTATTATGATTTAGGGAATATTGAAATTGGTGAAAATTTTTATGCTAATTATAACTGTATTATTTTAGATGAGGCAAAGGTGACTTTTGGAGATAATGTTTTTATTGCACCAAATTGTTGTTTTTCTACAGCA
>CALDMQ010000283.1 GCA_937917505.1 uncultured Erysipelotrichaceae bacterium
ATATGTTATAGATTTTCCGTTTTCTATTTCAATGATTTGATTTGTAATTTGATCAATAAAATATCTGTCATGAGAAACCATAATAATCGCATGTGGATAACTTTTTAAATAACCTTCTAGCCATTCGATTGATTCAACATCTAAGTGGTTTGTTGGTTCGTCTAATAACAATAGACTTGGTTTTAATAACAATAATCTTCCTAAAGATATTCTCGTTTTTTGTCCACCTGATAAAATGCCGATAGGCATATCCCAAGTGTCTTCTTCAAAACCTAAACCTTTTAAAACACCCTTGATTTGACTTTGATAAGAATATCCACCACCAATTTCAAATTCATAAGAAAGTTGATCATATTGTTTCATAATATCTTCAAGATGTTCACCACTTGCCATTTGTTGTTCTAATTCACGTAAACGTTTTTCCTTTTTTAGTAGTGGCTTAAAAACATCTAATAAAGCATCATAGATAGATAAAGTTGAATCAACTGTATTATGTTGAGATAAATAACCAATAGATGTTTCTTTAGACATAAAAATATCTCCACTATCATAACTTTCTTCTTCACAAAGAATACGTAATAAAGTGGTTTTACCAGCCCCATTGACACCAATAATGGCTATTTTATCATGATCTTCAATTTTAAATGTAATATCTTTAAGTAATTCATTTCCTTGAAATGATTTTTTTAAAGATGAACAAGCAAGTATCATATTTTATCACCTTGTTTATTGTAGCATAAGTCTATAAAAATGAAAACTTTATTATAAAAATAGATAAAATATGTATTGATGTATCTTTTATTTAGAATTTATATGTCTTTTTTGATTATTTTTCTATTTTTCATAAGATTTTCATCATTTTCTAAAACGAATTGTTGCTCAATTGTTCATATTCATGTATAATTGTATACAATTATAGGAAGGGGGACAATTATGAATTTAGCATATAAGATTTTAAGTTCTCATTTAAAAGAAGGGAAACTTGTTGCAGGTGAACAAATTTGTATTGGAATTGATCAAACCTTAACCCAAGATTCTACAGGGACAATGGCTTATTTGCAACTTGAGGCTATGGATATTGGTCATGTAGCAGTGGAAAAAGCTGTTGCTTATATTGATCATAATATGTTACAGACAGGTTTTGAAAATATGGATGATCATGAATTTATTCGTAGTGTTGCAAAAAAACATGGGATTACATTTTCTAAGCCGGGAAATGGTGTGTGTCATCAACTTCAATTAGAAAATTTCTCTAAACCAAAAAAGACATTAGTTGGAAGTGATTCTCATACGCCAACTTGTGGAGCGATGGGAATGATTGCGATTGGTGCAGGAGGATTAGATGTTGCAGTTGCGATGGCAACAGGAAAGTATTATTTACAATGTCCTCGTGTGATTCAAGTGAATTTGACAGGAGAAAAAACACCTTGGGTGAGTGCTAAAGATATAATTTTAAAAATTTTACAAGAGTTATCGGTCAAAGGTGGTGTTAATAAAATTGTAGAGTATACAGGAGATGGAATAGCAACTTTATCTTTAACTGATCGTGCTACAATTTGTAATATGGGCGCAGAACTTGGTGCCACTACTTCTATATTCCCAACTGATGAAAGAACTTTAGAATATTTACACCAACAAGGTCGTGCTGATGATTTTATTGAAATAAAGGCTGATGAGGATGCAACTTATGATGAAAGATTAGATATTGATTTGTCAACTTTATCACCAATGGTTGCAAAACCTCATAGTCCTGATGCAGTTGTGAACGTAAAAGAACTAGAAGGAATGCATATCAACCAAGTTGTGATTGGATCGTGTACAAACTCATCATTTGCGGATATGATGCGTGTTGCTCAAATCTTAAAAGGACGTAAAGTCGCAGATCATGTATCACTTGTCATTGCACCGGGATCATCTTCAATTCTTGCGATGCTTTCTCAAAACGGTGCTCTTGCAGATATGATTCAAGCTGGTGCGAGAATATTAGAGTGTGGTTGTGGACCTTGTATTGGTATGGGGCAAGCACCTTTATCAAAAGGGATATCATTAAGAACAATCAATCGTAATTTTAAAGGACGTTCAGGAACAAATGATGCAGGTGTCTACCTTGTTTCTCCTGAAGTAGCTGCTTTATCTGCAATCAAAGGATATTTATCTTGTGAGTTTGAAGTTGATATGTACTTAAAAGAAGTTCCTAATACTCCATTTATAAAAAATAGTTATTTCTTTATTCATGATTATGATCCTGATGCATCTATTTATATGGGGCCTAATATCAAACCTGTTCCTAGAGGAGAAAAGTTAGATAATGAAATCAAAGGAAAAGTGGTTTTGAAAGTGGGAGATCATATTTCTACTGATCATATTGTGCCATCAGATTCAAAATTGTTACCATATCGTTCTAATATCCCATATTTAGCACGTTTCTCATTTAGTAAAGTTGATCCAGATTTCTACCAAAGAGCGATTGATAATCATGGTGGATTTATTGTTGGTGGAGATAATTATGGACAAGGCTCTTCTCGTGAACATGCGGCATTAGTGCCTAATTATTTGAAAATCAAAGCTGTTTTTGCTTTGTCATTTGCGAGAATTCATCGTTCTAACTTAATTAATAATGGAATTTTACCTTTAGTGATTGATAAACAAGGATATGATTTCTTTAATGATCAAGATGAATATGTTTTGTTCAATGTGAAAGAGGCTGTAGAAAATAATAAAGATATCATTGTTCAAAACATTTCTACTCAAGAAACAATCACAGCGAGTTTAAAACTTACATCTAGAGAAAAAATAATGATATTACAAGGTGGTCTATTAAATACTATCAAAGTGTTAGGAGGAGATTTTTAATGAAAGCTGTTTTAATACCGGGAGATGGCATTGGTCCAGAAATCTCTCAAAGTGTTATAGATATAACAAATGCTATGAAACTTGATATCGAATGGTTGATTTTTCAAGCTGGTGCAGAATATGCAAAGAAAACAAACAAAGTTTTTGAAGATGGTTTAGTTGATGCAATTAAGAAATATAAATGGGCTTTAAAAGGGCCTACTGCGACACCTATTGGTACAGGTTTTCGTAGTGTAAATGTTGCTTTAAGACAAAAGTTCTCGACTTATGCTAATGTGAGACCTATTCGTTCTTTTAAAGGAATTGATTCTCGCTATGAAAATGTTGATTTGGTCATGATTAGAGAAAATACGGAAGATTTATATAAAGGTATTGAGTATATGGTGAATGAAAATGTGGCACATGGAGTGAAGCTCATTACACGTGATGCAAGTGAAAAGATTTGTCGTTATGCTTTTGAATATGCAAGAGATAATCATAGAAAAAAAGTAACAGCTATTCATAAAGCGAATATTATGAAATTGACTGATGGTTTGTTTTTAAATGCTTTTCGTAATATAGCAAAAGATTATCCAGATATTGACACACAAGAAGTAATTATAGATAATATGTGTATGCAATTGGTATTGCATCCTGAAACATTTGATGTTTTGGTAGCACCTAATTTATATGGTGATATTGTTTCAGATTTATGTGCAGGTTTAGTTGGTGGATTAGGTTTTGCACCAAGTGGTAATATTGGTGATGATTATCGTATTTATGAAGCTGTTCATGGGAGTGCACCAGATATTGCTGGAAAAAACATTGCTAATCCAAGTGCTTTGTTATTGGCATTTGCATTAATGCTTGAAGCATTGGATAAAAAAGAAGAAGCAACTCGTTTAAGAGGAGCTTTAGAAAAAGTTGTAGAAAAGGGTGAAATAGTGACTCCAGATATTGGAGGACAAGCCTCTATAACAGAATTTACACAAGCAATTATAGAATATTTATAGGAGGTTTATTATGCCATCGCATAGTTTGTTTGATCAAGTCAATCATGGATCTTTAGGAAATAAAATATTTGTATTATTGAGAGATCGTATTTTGAATGATGAATATGAAAATGGGCAAAAGTTAAATGAATTAACTTTAGCGAATGAATTGAAAATTAGCCGTACACCTATTCGAGAAGCTTTAAAACAACTAGAATTAGAAGGTTTGGTTGAAAGTATTCCTAATAAAGGTGTTTATGTGAAAGGTTTTTCACCGCGAGATATTGATGATATGTTTGAAATTCGTTTGTCATTAGAAGGGCTAGCTATTCAATTAGCTATTGAAAGAATGGATGAAGAGCATTTGATACATATTAAAGATGTGTTTGAATTGATGGAATTTTATACTGCAAAAAAAGATCAAGATAAAATTAATGATTTGAATATTTTATATCATGAAACAATTTATCAAGCTACACAATCAACATATTTTGAACAACTCTTAAAAGATATCCACTATTATGTTTCTGTAACTAGTCGTCATTCTATTACACAAGTTGAAAGATTAGAATCTGCTCTTAAAGAACATCGTGCGATTTTAGATGCTATTATTGAAGGTGATAAGAATAAAGCTAAGGAAACAATTCAAAAACATATTCGTAAAACACAAGTTTTAGTTAGAAAATATTATGAAAAAAAAGCAGGATAACCTGCTAATGAGTCCTATGATGATGTTATAGGACTTAATTTTTTTATTTTGATTTGATAGCTGATATAAAGTAAGATGGCTGCTCCTGCCCATGCAAAGACTTCTGCAAAATAAATTCCATCTTGGCCAATCCATAGAGGTAAAAATAACGCTATTGTAATTCTCATGATTAATTCTACAATCCCTGATAACATAGGAATGAATGTATTTTCCATACCTTGTAAAGCACTTCGATAAGTGTGTAAAATATAAAGGATTGGCAAACAATAAGCCATAATAGATAGATAACGATAGGCAATATGTAAAACTTGTTTTGATTCTTCAGGTGTCCCAGAAATAAACATCATCAATATCTTTTGCCCAAATACCAACATACCAATACCGATAATAACAGATGTTGCTAGTGAGAGGAGATTTGCTTGAAAAACACCATTTTTCATACGTTTATATTTCTTAGCACCAAAGTTTTGACTGTTGAAAGTTGTGATTGCATATCCAAATGAAATGGCTGCAACTTCTAATAAACCATAGAGCTTATTTGTAGCAGTAAAACCTGCAACGAATAAGAATCCAAATCCATTAACAACAGATTGAACAATGATTCCACCTACAGATATGATGAGGTTTTGAAAAGCTAAAGGAGAACCTATTTTATATAAAGTCATTGTGATAGGTACATCAAAACGAAAACTTTCTTTGTTAAATTTGAAAGGTAATTCTTTTAATAAGACATAAAAACATAAAAATGTCGCAAGACATTGAGCAATAAGAGTTGCAATGGCAGCCCCAGCAATACCCCAACCAAATGTAATCACAAATAATAAATCTAGTACAATGTTTGTTAGAGCAGCACACATCATTGCAATTAAAGGCGTACGACTATTTCCTAAAGAACGCAGTATACTTGCAAAACAGTTATAAAACATCACAATAATAATTCCACCACACATGACTCTTAAATAAGTAATTGAACCTTGAATGATATTAGATGGTGTGTTTAATAAAACAAGCAAGGGCTCAATGATGATTTGTGAAAGAATTGTTAATACAATAGCGAATACGAAACAGTTTACAAAAATCATTGCCATTGTTCTTTTCATTAAATCATATTCTTGTGCTCCATAAGCATGGGAGATACGAATAGAAAACCCTTGTGTAAATCCCATGATAATACCTAAAATAGCCCAGTTAATCCAATCGGCTGCACCAAGGCTTGCTAGAGCATCAACGCCTAAAACTTGTCCGACAATCATTGTATCGATCATTGTATAGAGTTGTTGGAGAATATTTCCAAACATTAAAGGTATAGCAAATAAAAAAATCAATCGAATGGGTTTACCAGATGTCATATTTTTCACGATTCCACTTCCTTTCTCATATTCAATAATCTAACATAGCTGTCATAAAAAGTCTAATTGTTTTTATATAGAAGTATGTTATAATGGGGAAAGTTGAAAATGGAAAGGAATGAATGATATGAAAACAGTTGCAATAGTGGCAACGGGTGGAACAATTGCTGGAACAGGACAACAAGGAAAAACAGTAGCTTATCATGCTGGGGAAATGGATGTCAATGAAGTTATTGCTTCGATTCCGAGTTTGAAAGATGTTGCTCATATTGAATCTTATCAATTAATGAATGTGGATAGTAATGAAATGGGACCTGAAAGATGGATACAATTGTCGCATAAAATCAATGAGATTGTTTTAGATGATCATATTGATGGTGTAGTTGTAACACATGGAACAGATACATTAGATGAAACGGCTTATTTTTTAACATTAACTCTACATACAGATAAACCAGTCGTGTTGACAGGGGCTATGCGTCCTGCTACAGCAACAAGTGCTGATGGACCTTTTAACCTTTATCAAGCTATTTGTTTAGCGGTTGATGAACAAGCAAAAGGACAAGGGGTTATGGCATTGTTTTCCAATACAATTTATTCTGGGAGAGATATTCAAAAGGTTAATAATTATAAGATTGATGCTTTTGATCAAAAGGCTTTTGGTTGTTTAGGATATATGCAAGATAATGAAGTGTATTTCTTTTCTAAAACATTTAAAGTTCATACTTTAAAATCTCGTTTTTCAAAACAATCTATTGAAAGTTTACCAAAGGTTGCGATTGCTTATTTTTATGCAGGTGCAGATGCATCAATTTTATACCATCTCGCTTCTTCACATGAAGGAATTGTGATTGTTGGATCTGGAAATGGAAATTATAGTCAAGAGTGGTTAAAGGCAATTAATGATTTATCAACTCAGGGTATTATTTTTGTGAGGGCTTCTCGTGTATCTCATGGTATTGTTTTTGATGATCAAGTCTTTGATCCTAATCAATATTGTATAGGTTCTAATACACTGTCTGCACAAAAAGCAAGAGTTTTATTGATGTTGGCTTTGTCACAAACACATCGTTATCAAGATATTGTAGATATTTTTCATATTTATTAAAGATGGATAAGGTATGTCTTATTCATCTTTTGCATATATTACAATGGTGATAATGTGATTGTTGAAGAGAAGGAATTAGAGATTTGTTTACAATATGCTTTAAAATCATTGTTAAAGATGTATGATATAGAAATATTAGAATGTCATATAGACATATTGGATCATATTTATTTAAATGGTATTGTGAAGTATCAAGAAACAACTTTTGATGTGAGAGGATATTTTGATTTGAGTTATCATCATGATTGTTTTTGTTTTAAACATATCGAAGGAAAAATTCGATACTTATTTTTAAACTTAGAATTGATCAATGTATTGAAACAGTTTGTAAATATTCCTTATATTCAAGTGAATGATAATAGCTGTTATGTGAAATGTCCTTTGCCTATTTCCAAAATAACATCATATCCACATCAACTTCATATCGAATTAAAAAGCACATCATCTTCTTGATGTGCTTAAAATTTCATCTATTAAACCATAATCTAAAGCTTCTTTAGCACTCATAAAAAAATCACGATCTGTATCTTTTTTGATCTTACGTAAGGGTTGGTTGGTTTGACTTGCAAGAATGTGATTAAGTTTATCTTTGAGTTTTAAGATATGGCGTGTTGAGATTTCAATATCGCTCGCTTGACCACTTGTTCCACCAAGTGGTTGATGAATCATAATTTCACTGTTTTTTAATGCACAACGTTTTCCTTTTTGACCTGCTGCAAGCAAGAAGGCTCCCATGCTAGCAGAAAGTCCAACACTGATAGTAGATACATCACATTGAATAAAGTTCATTGTGTCATAGATAGCAAGTCCAGCAGAAACACTTCCTCCCGGTGAGTTGATATACATATAGATATCAGCAGTGGCATCTAGTGATTCTAAATAGAGTAATTGACTAATAATTGAACTTGCTACATCATCATTGATTTCTCCACTTAGCATAATAATACGGTCTTCTAAAAGTCTAGAAAAGATATCATAAGCATATTCTTTTGAGTGTTTTTTTAAAATGACTGTAGGAACAAATTGCATATTTTTTTACCTCCTTGTTTCATTATAGAGTCATTTATTGAGATTATTCATAATATTAAAATTAACAAAAAATATAAGAAAATTTGACAATTTTTCATGCTTAGAATAGAAGTGAAGTATAGTGCTTTATATAAAATATTTGATAAAATCAACACTTTTTTTAATCTTGTGAAAAAAATACTTAAAGATGATAACTTTTATTGATTTATTTTGTTTTGTAGACTATAATATACTCATAAAA
>CALDMQ010000284.1 GCA_937917505.1 uncultured Erysipelotrichaceae bacterium
TAGCAAATCGTAGAGGAATTACTGGCTATCAAGTGGCTAGAGAAATCCTAGATAGTGAAGGGTTATATGATATTGAAATCTTTGAAGTCCATGGAAATTTGAGTGATCATTTTAATCCATCAAAAAGAACGATTAATTTATCAAGAGATATTTATCAAGGAACATCTATTGCAGCTTTAGCTGTGGCAGCACATGAATGCGGACATGCTATTCAACATAAAGAAAAATATGTACCTATTTCATTACGTAATGCAATTTTACCTATTGCTAATGTTGGACAATATTTAGGATGGATTGCAATTATCTTAGGACTGGCAATTGGACATACAAATGTTGCTTGGATTGGATTTATATTGATGTCTGGTATTTTACTTTTTCAACTTGTGACATTACCAGTTGAGTTTGATGCATCAGGACGTGCTTTGCGTATCTTAAATGAACGTTATTTAGATGCTGGTGAATATGCAGGTGCGAAGAAAATGTTATCTGCAGCAGCAATGACTTATGTCGCAGCAATGATTTCTACATTAATGAGTATGCTTCGTATTTTTTTGATGATTATTGGAAATTCTAATCATGATAATTAAGCCTGAATAGGGCTTTTTATTTTATAGTGATTGTTATATAATAGACGTACTGGAGGTGTGAATGATGAAGAAACATATATTTCCTATTGTAATAAGTGTATTAGTTATTATTTTGGCGGTTGTGTCTTTTTATGTGTTATGGGTTCATGTTCCTTATTATAATTATCACCATCAGTTAGATGAAATTAGAAATGAGATTTGTGAAACAAATCATTATGAATATATGGATTATTTTAATGAACATCGTGGCAAAGAAAAATACTATGTTTTAAAGGTGAAGATCGATAATATTTTATCTTATGTAGCTTATGATAAAGATTTAAAACTAGTAGATACTTATCAAGGAGATGTTGTAGATGAGAAAATTGTTCAAGATGCTATATTAAAGAAATATAAAGATGATGTCACAAAAGAAGATGTTGAGTCTTTAGATGTTGGTTATGAAAATAATAAGTTTGTTTATTATGTGAAAGTTCAAAGAGAAGATTATTTATTGTATTTATATTATGATATTGTTAATGGTGAATTTGTAAAAACTTATCATATTAGTGCTAATGAGTCGTAAGGGGTTTATTGTATGAAGGAATTAATGGATTATGATTGTATTGATTTTAAAAAGTTATTATTAATTAAAGGCAAGAGTCTCCAATTAACTGATCAAGAATGTTATATTTTATTATTAATTATGACAATGAAAGAGATTGATATGAAACCTATTAATCCTCAATCTATTGGAAAATTAAGTTCTTTATCAATAAAACAAATTGATAAAATATTATTACAACTTTTAGATAAACATTTGATTATGAGAAAATCTGGGAGATTAGATTTAACACCTATGTATCAATTATTGTTAAATTGTGAAAAAGATGAAGATGTTAAAGAGATTGATATGATTTCTATTTTTGAGAATGCATTTGGTAGAAGTTTGAATCAAATTGAGTTAGATATTATTCAATCTTTTAAAATACAGGGTTATGATGATCAAATGATTTTAGATGCTTTAAATGAATCAGTGAAATCAGGGGCAATGAGTTTTAGATATATAGAAAAAGTTTTAGATAATTGGGCGAAGTATGGTGTGAAAAAGAGATTTGCTCCAATGAATCGTGTATCAAAACAAACAGTAGAAGCACCGATTAAAGACTTGAAATGGTGGGATAATCATGAATGATGAAAAATTAAAAAGAATATTAGATGAACTTGATCGTTTGTTTCCTGATGCGAGATGTGAACTTAATTATAGTGATCCTTTGGAATTGTTGATTGCAGTTATGTTATCAGCACAAACAACTGATGCAAGTGTTAATAAATTAACTGAGACATTATTTCAAAAATATCGTAGTGTTGAAGATTATGCTTCTGCACCTTTATCTCAATTAGAACAAGATTTAAAACGTATTGGTTTGTATCGTAATAAAGCCAAAAATGTGAAAGCAATGGCACAAATGTTGATTGATGAGTTTAATGGTGAAGTACCGGCGAATCATGATGCTTTACAAACTTTACCGGGAGTAGGGCGTAAAACAGCAAATGTTGTTATTTCAGAAGGTTTTGGTTATCCGGCTATTGCTGTTGATACACATGTGGAACGCATTGCAAAACGTCTAGGGTTTGCATTTAAGAAGGATTCTGTTTTAACAGTAGAAAAGAAACTCATGAAAAAAATCCCAAAAGAAAGATGGATTAAAACCCATCATCAATTGATATTTTTTGGAAGATATCATTGTAAAGCCATCAACCCGCAATGTCAGGATTGTCGTTTGATTGATATATGTCGTGAACCAAAAAGAAAGCATTACCTTTCATAGGCAATGCTTTTTTATTGTTGTGATGTAGAAACAGGAATTGTATATGATGGTAATGTGAATTGTTTACCATCTGTGGTTGTTTCTACAAATGTGAGTGTTGAACCTTCTGTAACTGATGGAATAGTAACGGTACTATTTCCATGTTTGGCAGTTGCAGTTTGTCCGTTATAAGTAATTGTTAATGTGCTTCCTTGAGTAGGAACACTGACTTTTAATTTTAATGTTGATGTTGCTTTATCATAACTTTCAACTGAATATGAAGCTGAAGCAGATGTTTGTTCTAAAGTAATTGTTTGATCAATCTTATTAGAAGTTCCATTTCCAGATTCAAATGCATAGTAACCTGTAACTGTATATTGTCCAGAAGTAGGAGTGTATTTTAATGTTGCAGTTGGTGCACTGAGTTTTTCCGTATGCACAACATTTCCATTTGCATCTTTCACTTCAACAACGTAAACAACTTTTCCATAAATTTGAGTGATATCACCTAAATAAGGTAATGTATAAGATTTTCCATTTGCAGATTTATAAACTTTTGTAGGTTTACCATCTTTTGTCATACTTTCAGGATTGTATGGAGTAAACTGAACATTGATTTTTCGATTTGCAAGTGTTGCAGTAAATGAAGATAAATTATTGATTGCTGCACCACTTGCACTACCACTAGGTGTATTTCCTGTTTTAAACCATCCAGATACAACACGATCTTGAGGTACACCTTCACCTGGTTTTACATATGGATAAATACCAGATACACAAGAGGATTGGACAATACCACTTGGTTTTGACGGATAACTGTTTTTTAGTTTTCCATCATGAACTGTTTTTGCGATGATTGAAGCAATGTTTTTAGAATCACGACCACTTCTTAACCATTTTCCTTTTGCTTGTGCTAGTTGTGTTGGATAACCCACCCAAACACTCCAAGCATAATCAGGTGAGAAAGCACTCATCCATCTATCTTTACTTTTTCCTCTTAAAGTTTTATTGGATGTTTTATCATCCCAGTTAGAAGTCCCTGTCTTAGCTCCGATTTGTAAACCAAGATTTAAACCACTATAACTTCCTGAAGATTTCACATAAGATGTCATAACATCTCGAATCATAAATGCTGATTCTTCAGAAATGGCTGTTTTCTTTTCTTTGTTATATTGTGCATCTAAATCAATGACTTCTCCAGTTTCTAATAATTCAATTTTTGAAACAGTATGTGGTTCGATATAAGTTCCACCATTAGCAATAGCTGCATAAGCTGCTGCTTCTTCTTTAGGTGTTGTTCCTTGCCACCAACCACCAATTGCATACCCAGCAGGTAAACTTTTGTCTTCATCTGTTAAATCAAAACCAAAACCTTCTAGGTATTCAATCATCTTTTTATTACCAATTTCACCCTTAACATCTATATAAGTTTGAATAGCTGCTAAGTTCCATGAATTTGCAAGTGCGTTTTCAATAGAGATATCTCCATGGAATTGACCATTATGGTTTTTAGGATTATAAGTTCCTGAAGATAATGGAACATCGTGTACATAGTGAGCAGTTGAGTAGTCTAAGAATTCAAACGCTGATGCATAAGCGATAATAGGTTTTAATGAAGAACCAGGTTGATGAACACTACCATATCCACCTTGTTTAACACCTTTTTTATGATAGGCATTTGTACCATCCATAGCTGTGTAATCTCTCTTAGATAATACACCAACAATACGTCCGGTTTTTGCTTCTTGAACAACAGCTCCTGCTTGAATATCTTTATCATAGAAAGTATATCCCTCACTATTAGAAATATCATCTAATTTAGATTGCATGTCTTTATCCATATATGTATAGATTTTCATAGGAGTTTCTAAAGGATTATATCCTGTTTTTTCTTCTACTTCTCTAATTGCCATATCAACATAGGCTTGATAGTTTCCGCTGTTATTAAT
>CALDMQ010000285.1 GCA_937917505.1 uncultured Erysipelotrichaceae bacterium
GTTATTTAATAGATCGTTCTTTAACATATGAAGATGTCAAAGATATTTATAAAATATATATTGCAATTCCAAGAAAACAAGAAGATGAACTCACTTTATTAGATAGTTTAGGGCATATACGTTTTGTGGAAGATTATTTAACATATCAACATGATGCAAAAGACAAAGGTATTAAACGAATGATAGAAAAAGTTGGTGGATCTTTAGAAGATGTTGTTGTCTTTGGTGATGATTATAATGATCTTGTAATGTTTAAGGAAAAATGGACATCTATTGCAATGGGAAATGCATGTGAAGAATTAAAAGAAAAAGCAACATATGTGACAAAAAAGAATATTGATGATGGAATATATTTAGCATGTCGACATTTCAAATGGATAGATTAATACATTGTATACAATTATACAAAGTTGTGATATAATATTGAAAATAGAAAATGAGGTGAAAACAATGTCATATCAAGTCAATGATTTTTTTAAAAAATCTTTAAAAGAGAATGAAATTCGAAATGAACTTTATTCTGAGTATTCAGTAAAAAAAGGTTTAAGAAATGAAGATGGCACTGGTGTTTTAGTTGGTTTAACCAAAATCGCAGATGTTGTTGGATATAAATGGGGAAATGGTCAAAAGGTTGATGATTATGGAACTTTATATTATCGTGGTATCAATGTGAAAGATTTTTTAAATGGTAAAAGAAAAGAAAGACGTTATTTGTTTGAAGAAGTTTGTTTCTTAATTTTGTTTGGTTATTTACCAAACGAAAAAGAATTTAAAGATTTTCAACATATTTTGAGTTCTCAATATGAACTTCCTCTACATTATTTAGAAGCCAATATTTTAGGTTTTCCCGCACGCAATCTCATGAATAAACTCCAACAAGAAATTTTAATGCTTTATAATTATGATCATGACCCTGATAACGTAGGAATACAAGAAACTTTAGAAAAAGGAATTAGTTTGATTGCAAAAATCCCTTCACTTGTTTGTTATACATACCAAACAAAAGTTCATTATTTTGATGAGAGAAGTTTAATTATTCATCATCATAATCCTGATTATAGTATTGCGGAAACAATTCTATCATTGCTTAGAAATGATGGAAACTTTAGTATAAAAGAAGCTGAGGTTTTAGATGTTGCTTTGGTTTTACATGCTGATCATGGTGGAGGGAATAACTCAACATTTACAAATGTTGTGATTTCTTCGACAGGAACAGATATTTATTCAGCAGTTTCAGGGTCTATTGGTTCTTTAAAAGGTCCACGTCATGGTGGGGCTAATCTTGCAGTGAAAACTCAAATGGAAAAAGTTATTGATACTATTGGGTTAGATGCAAGTGATACCCAAATCCAAGATATTGTTTGCCGTATTTTAGATAAAGATTTTAATGACAGGAGTGGTCTTATTTATGGAATTGGTCACGCTGTTTATACATTAAGCGATCCTCGTAGTGAGATTTTATCTGAAAAATGTCATGAATTAGCTATTGAAAAAAGACGTGAAAATGAATTTGATTTTTATCAACGTTTTGCAAGAATTGCTATTTTAGAAATAGAGCGAAGAAAAGGAATTCATGTTTCCACAAATGTTGATTTTTATAGTGGTCTTGTTTATGATTTATTAGATATTCCACAAGATTTATATACACTTTTATTTGTTGTTGGAAGAACAGTTGGTTGGATAGCACATAATGTTGAAAATAAATTATATTCTAATCGTATTATTCGTCCAGCAACAAAATATGTTGGTAAATTAAAAGATTATAAAACAATTGAAGAAAGATAAGGTATGAATGTATGTTAAGAATTTTATTATGCTGTGGTGGAGGATTTTCATCAAGTTATATTGTTGAGAAAATGAAAAAGGAGATTCAAGATCATCATATGAATGATGATGTTATGATTGAATTTTCTCCATTTTCTATAGCTTTAGAAAAAATTAATGATTTTGATATCGTTTTATGTTGCCCACATTTAAATATGTATGTGAAACAATTGGTAGAAAAAAATCACATACCTATTCCTATTTATATTTTACCTCCAAGAATGTATGGACTTATGCAAATTGAGGAAATTTATCAAGATGCTATAGATGTTATTGACATGTTTAATCAAGGTGCTACAAATCCAGTTCACTTTCCAGGAGAAGATAATTTATTAAGAGTTGAAAGAAAATGTGCATATGCACATACAAAAAAGTTATAGAAGAACTATAACTTTATTCAATCACTTCTATTTGCATTGATTTCATAACATCAATGCTTTTTTTGTGTGTTTCTAAATCAATACTTGATGTTGCATTCATCATAATACGAATTGGTGTTTGAGGTAGTGCAGCTTTGGCCATAATTGCATTCGATAAAACACAAATATGTGAAACTAAACCAACAAGTGTAATATCTTGATATTCTTTATCTTTTAAATATTCAGCAAGTTCTAAAGAAGGGAATGTTGGTTTTATAAAACAACGTGCATTTTTTAATAAATCTTTCACTTGTCCATATAACTGCCAACCTTCAGTATTTTCAACACAATGAGTCACAGGTAAATGTTTTCCTTCATAGGTATTTAAATAGTTTTGAGGGTGTGTATCCATTGTATAAACAACTTCATCATTATTTTTTTGATACTCTTTGATTAACTCTACAATAGGCTTTTCTAATTCTTTTGCTTGATCAAAACCTAAACTTCCATTTACAAAATCATTTTGAAAATTCACAACAATCAATAATCTTTTCATTTTCATCTATCCTTGAATTGATTGTATCAAAACATATTATAAAGTCAATGTGAAAAGATTGTCACAAAATAGAAACAGATATTTTTCATTGAAATTATTTATGTACATAAAATGAAGGGAGGTGATTCCATGACATTAGATGAAGCATCAATAGGAAAAACATATCAAATTGTAGCTATATATACAATAGGAACATTAAAACAACGATTATTAGAAATAGGCTTTTTACCAGAAACATCAATTAGAATTATAAAAATTGCTCCAATGGGAAATCCTATACAAATAGAAATACGTCATTATGTTTTTACATTAAGAAAAGATATAGCAAAAACAATAGAAGTGAGAGAAAGTGAAAATGTCTAAAACAATAGCATTAGTTGGTAATCAAAATTGTGGAAAGACAACTGTTTTTAATACTCTAACAGGTTCATCACAACATGTTGGTAATTTTCCAGGAGTGACTGTAGAGAAAAAGCAGGGTACACTCGTTACATCAAATGATAAATATCAGATTGTAGATTTACCTGGAATTTACTCTTTGACACCTTATAGTGAAGATGAATCTGTCGCAATCAATTATCTTCTTTATAATAGACCACAATTAATTTGTAATATCATTGATGCCTCTCATCTTGAAAGAAGTTTATATTTAACATTACAACTTATGGAACTTCATATTCCCATGCTTCTCATTTTTAACATGATGGATGAGGTTAGTAAACAAGGAATTGTTATTGATATTCAAGGTTTAGAAAAAGAACTTGATATTCCAATTGTTCCTATTTCCGCAACAAAGAGGATGGGATTTGATAAACTTATCTGTTCTATAGATAAAATGGTACAAAGTACAGTTTCTTTTTCACTTCATTATGATAAAGATATAATGAGAATACGAAATGTAATTGCTTCACTTATTGAAGTTCAATGTATCAATAACAAAATCCCCATTGATTATTGTGTATCTAAACTCATAGAGGGAGATACATCGTTTCTTCCTCTTAATCATTATCAAAAAGAGATTCTTCAAAGACAACGTTATCATTTATCAAAACTATCAAATCAAGATGTATTAACAACTTTTATATCTTCTCGTTATGCAATCATAGACAATCTCTGTTTCAAATATACACATCAAAAATATTCATATCAAAAAGATTTCTCTTATCAACTGGATCGTTTATTAACGCATCGTTATTTGGGTATACCTATCTTCTTTTGCATTATGTTATTGATATTTTATTTCAGTTTTTTACTTGTTGGTCCTCCTTTACAAGATATTTTTGAACAAATTTTATATTTCTTTTTTAAAAAGATTCTATGTTTTTTAGAACATTGTGGAACCTCAGAATTATTATTATCTTTGATTGAAGATGGTATTTTTAAAGGTGTAGGGAGTGTTTTGTCTTTTTTACCAGTGATCATTGTTTTATTTTTTTTCTTATCTTTGTTAGAAGATAGTGGATATATGGCAAGAGTTACATTTTTGATGGACAGCTTATTACAATCTATCGGATTATCAGGACGTTCTATTGTACCGCTTCTCATTGGTTTTGGATGCAATGTTCCAGCTATTATGGCTACACGAACACTTCCTAGTCAAAAAGATAGGGAACTTACAATCATGATGATTCCTTTTATGCCTTGTAGTGCAAAATTACCAATATATGCTATGATTGTGCATACTTTTTTTCAAACAAAAATAATAGCTGTTATGTATATATTTTATCTATAGGTATAGCACTTATTTATGCTTTTATCCTTCATCGTGTTGCTTATAACAAACAAGAGTATTCATCATATATTTTAGAACTTCCTCATTATCGTTTACCTACATTTCAAAATACTTACCGTTATATTGTTGAGAAGGCAAAAGATTTTATTTATAAAGTTTTTACAATTATTTTAATTATGAGTATTGTTATATGGTTTTTACAATATTTTGATTTTTCTTTTCAACTCGTAAGTAACTCTACACAAAGTATACTTGCAACTATTGGTCAAATGATTTTACCATTTTTTGCACCTTTGGGATTTGAACATTATGAGGTGACAACTGCATTATTAACAGGTATTTGTGCTAAAGAATCAGTTGTATCTACACTACAAATACTTTCTCCTTCAGCACTTTCCTTCTCTCAAAATTTATGGAAAATCTTTACACCACTATCTGCACTTTCTTTTCTTACATTTACAGTTTTATATATGCCATGTATGGCAACATTTGCGACAATCAAAAAAGAACTTCACTCCATTTATCAAGCACTACTTCTTATTTTTTTACAAACATCATGTGCTTATGTTGTTTCTTTTCTAATTTATCAAATTGGAAAATTCTTTATCTAGTCACGGACTCTTGATTTTCACATACAATCAATGATATAAATAAAGAAGAATGGAGAGAGTATTATGAGAAAAGATGCAGGTATTTTATTTCCTATCTCAGCTCTACCGAGTCGATTTGGAGTGGGGGATTTAGGAACTTATGCTTATCAATTGGTAGACAGACTATATGAATCACATATTCATATTTGGCAAATCTTACCTTTAAATCCATTAGGATATGGAAATTCACCTTATCAACCTTTATCAAGCCAAGCGGGTGATGAGATTTATCTAGATTTGGAAGATATGAAAAATGATGGTTTGTTATATGATGATGAAATCAAAGCATTTCATCAAGATGACACGTCTGTTCATTATCAAGAAGTTAGAAGCTATAAAGAAAAACTTTATCGCGTAGCTTTTTCAAGATTTAAAAAAAATGAAGACTATCAAAACTTTGTCAAAGAGAATGAATGGTTACAAGCTTATGCCATGTTTAAAGTCTTTAAAACATATCATCAAGAGAAATCATGGATAGGATGGGAAAAGACATATAAAAACTATTACGACGAACAATCATTTTCCATCTTACCTTTTACACAAGATATAGAATTTCAAATCTTTTTACAATATTATTTCTTTAAACAGTGGTGTGCTTTAAAACAATATGCGAATAAACGTAGTATTGAAATTATTGGTGATATGCCAATTTATGTTGGATTGGATTCTGTAGATGTATGGAAAAACAAAGCATGTTTCTTATTAGAAGAAGATGGAACACCATCTTTTATTGCTGGTGTACCACCAGATTACTTTAGTAAGTTTGGTCAACGTTGGGGAAATCCTATTTATAATTGGGATTATTTAAAAGAAACAAATTTCAATTTCTGGGTAGAAAGAATTTCATCGGCGTGTGAAATCTATGATACAGTGCGAATTGATCATTTTAGAGCCTTTGATACTTACTGGAAGATACTTGGAACAGAACCAACCGCAATTAATGGGGAATGGATAGAAGCACCAGGATATGAAGTTTTTGATACATTATTTGACAAGATTCCTCATTTATCTATTTTAGCTGAAGATTTAGGAGAATTAAGAGAAGAAGTTTATGAATTAAGAGATCATTATCATTTAAAAGGTATGTATGTTTTTCAGTTCCATTGTCATGAGAAATTTGATTTTGAAAAGGTTGTTGTGTATACAGGAACACATGATAATGATACTTTAGTTGGGTGGTTGGATTCATTAAACGAAGAAGACAAAGAACAATTAGATGAATTGCTTGAGGATTATAAAGAAACAGAAGATTATCAAAAAATCATTCACTACTGCTTAGATTTAGATGCGAGTCAAGTCATTGTGCCAGTATGGGATATTATGGGCTGTGATACAACATGTCGTTTTAATGTTCCTGGAAAAATAGGTTCTCCAAACTGGGAATATCGTTTAGTATCTTTTGAATTATTTGATTTATATTTAGAGAAATATAAAAATATGATTATAAAAAGTCATAGAGAAGGGAAATGATCGTATGAAAAGAGCATTAGTTTTAGCTGGTGGAGGTTCTAAAGGTGCTTATGAAGTGGGGTTTGTGAAAGCGTTACATGAATTAGGTATTGAATATCATATTGTGACAGGAACTTCTATAGGTGCTTTGAATGGATGTTTGCTTGCTCAAAATGATTTTGATGCTATGGAAAAATTGTGGAGTCAAATGGATGTGCAACATGTGTTTGCAGATGGATTTCAACCTGATTTTCAATTTGACTTTAATCAAATTGAAAGTCAATCTAATCTTGCAATGTCTTTTCTAAAAAAATATGTCAAAGAAAAAGGTGCAGACATTACACCTTTAAAAAATATTGTTAAAGATTTATTAGATGAGGATAAGTTATTAAATTCACCTATTGATTTTGGATTATGTACAGTTCATTATCCATCATTAAAACCACTTTTTATTACAAAACATGAAATGGAAAGGAAACATATATTTGATTATTTAATTGCTAGTGCATCATGTTTTCCAATTTTTCCTATCCATACTTTTAAAGAACAGTCTTTTATAGATGGAGGTTATTTTGATAATGTGCCAGTCGATTTGGCTTTAGAT
>CALDMQ010000286.1 GCA_937917505.1 uncultured Erysipelotrichaceae bacterium
TCATTAATATCCCTTTTCTTTTAATTATCTTTTATTTTTAATATACTCATTATGATAAAATGACCAAGCTAGTTGAAAACACATCAAACACCAAATTACAGGTTCGCAAATAGAAACACCAAAATACCCTAAAACCGGAATAAAAATAGCAACAAACGCAATCTTACCGATGCATTCAATCACACTTGATATAAGTGGAACAATTTTTTGACCAAGTCCTTGTAAAGAGTTTCTCAAATTGAGTAACATTCCTAATACCGCATAAAACGGAGCGTTGATTCTTAAATACATCGATGCGTTAGAAATAACAGTTTCGTTTGTTGAACCTGAAACAACTCTTACTAGAAATGGAGCTACAAAGAATAACACAATAGTGATGATTACTCCACTTACACAAGAAATAAGATTTCCGTATTTAACACCTTGAATAATTCTTTCTCGTTGATCAGCTCCTTTATTTTGCGAAACAAATGTAGAAAGAGCCATTGCAAGTGATGTCGCAGGCATTGCACAAAATGAGTTTAGTTTTCTTGCAGCAGTATGACCAGCAATTGTTAAATAACCTAAATCATTGATTGCTGTTTGAAGAATCACTGTTCCAATAGAAACAATACATAACATAAATCCCATAGAAAAACCTTGTCCTAATAATTCTTTATACAACTCAACATCTATTTGAAAATGTTCTTTTCTAGGAATAACAAGTGGTGCTTTGATATAAATATAAATAAAACAGAGAAGTGCTGATACACCTTGAGCAATTACAGTCGCAACTGCAGCCCCTTGAACTCCCATTGAAAATTGTGTGATAAAAAGAATATCTAAGAGAACATTAATAATAGAAGAAAGAATCAAGAATAATAATGGCATAATACTATTCCCAATAGCTCGTAATAATCCAGCAAATAAATTATAAGCAAACATTACCCCTACAAAAATTGTAACAACATAAATATAAGAATACGTTTCTTCAATAATATCTACAGGGGTATTTAATAATTCTAATAATGGATAAAGTAAAAATTGAGCAATAAACATAATTACAAGAGTAAGTCCGACACCTATAACTATCGAACCCGCTACTGATCTCTTTAATGTATCTTCATCATGAGATCCATAACTTCTTGCAGTTACTATCGACAATCCATTACCTACTCCTAAAGCAAAACCAACTAATAATTCATAAATAGCCGTTGACGCACCTATGGCCGCTAATGATGTATCTCCTAATATATTTCCAACAATCATTGTATCCATTGTATTATAAAGTTGTTGGAAGATATTTGCAAAAAACATAGGTAAAGCAAATAAAATCAATGCTTTTAATATATTATCTTTTAATAAATTGACTTTAAATCGAAACATAAATCCCTCTCCTTCTTCTTTATCTATGATAAAGCTTTTATTATAACATGCAACCTATTTTCATATTTTAAAAAAAGACATCCTAAGAATATCTTAACGATGTTTTAATTGCTCTTGCTTTTGACAAAGCGCATCAAAAGCTTCATCTAAATCTGTTATAGATAAAACCGCTTCTTCCATCGGACACATCCCATCCCCTTGACGATTGATAATATAATCAACACACTGATCATAACTATATGACATATGATACATATCTAAAATATCAATCGCATGTTGGCTAATGACATGTGTATGTAAATGATGAATCTGTGCTTTGATTAAAAGCATAGCCGCTGCTTTTCCAATCACTTTATCCACAATATTCGCATCTTTAAAAAAGTTGATATCTTCTTTCATAGGATTCAAAATCGGCACAACTCCTCTTTGTGATGATGTATAAATACATTCACCAATTTTTGCCACAAGTGTGTAATTATGTTCATTAAGCATTGTTTGTAATTGTGTCAGACTCATGAAAATACCCTCCTCGTTCAATCACATGGACAACTAATGGTACAAGGAAACATTGAATAATAATTCCAGGTATACCTGTTATTGTCGCACGAATAACAGCCATCACTCCACCAAAAGGAATATTAAATAAATATGTTGCTATTGAAATCACAATTGCATATATAATACGCCCTGCAATCATTGATAATAACAATGCAAATAATGATGCTGCCTTTTGTTTTTTAAATTTGAATTGATGGAATAATAAACCACTGACCATCCCGTAAGTTGCAAGTTCACAAGACATAAATAAAACACGTTCATAAGGTGGCATACCTGTTAAAAAACAACTTGTTATTGGTGCGAATATTCCTAATACCAACCCATACATTGGTCCTAATAACATTCCACCAATAAAAACTGGCAAATGCATAGGTAAGAATATTGATCCTACTTGTTGCATACCTATCATATGAAACACTTGTGGTAATAATAGAGAAAGAGCTAAACACATAGCTCCAAATGTCATTTTTTTAACTTTCATAAACATTCCTCCTTCAATCATATTTGATTAGCCTAAGGTATTATCTTCTTTCTTATTTTAACACCTAGAATATACTTCAAGTCAAGAAAAAAATGAATCAATATCTTGACTCATTTTAGACTTTCTATCATAAAAATCACTTCACTTTGATAATAAAGAAGTAAAACATATTCTTACCTCTTGGTATATCATAATGTTCTTCTAAAGATAAATATCCTTCCATTAAACGAAGATTTTTTCTTACCAATGAAATTTCACTTGTATATAAGAATACATATCCTCCTGCTTTAACTAAATGAGGAATTCTAGCAAAAAATTTATCATAAAGTTCACGCAATGCATTTTCATCTTTCATTTGAGCAAAAGTTGGCATATCTGTGATAATTTCATCAAACATTTCATTATGGCTAAACCTCAATGCATCTTTATGTACGTAATAAATTGTTTGATTAGCAAGACTTGTATTCTTACGTGCTTTTTCAATTCCATCATTATATATATCTACACCCATTGCAAAGTGTGATGGTACTTCTTTATTTTTTTCAATCAATAAAGTTCCTACCCCTGCAAAAGGATCTAAGACTTTCCCATGATATTTCATATATGGTTTTGCAAGTTGAACAAGTGTTGCTGCCACATATGGATTCATTGATGTTGGGATAACATATTTACGATAGTCAAAACGTGGATTGTCAAGATGGGATAATTGAATATAAATATTAATTGTTCCTTTTTTCACTTCTTTTAAAGTCAATTGAATATCGTAATCTGTTTCTACATTTAATAATCTTTGTGGATATAGTTCAAAGATTTTTTGAGAAACTTGTTTAACCAGTTGAGTATTCTTTTCTCTCATTCCATCAACAACTCTATAATATATCACCGATGGATCATCATAAAGTTTATCTAATATAGATAGCAATTGTGATTTTTTAATTCCTTCTTCAATAGCTGATAAAGAAATATTTAATAAAGATGCTCCAATTGGTATAAGCATATCTTTATAAACTCTTATTTTTTGTAAATCATAAAGTGATTCTGTTCTTACTAATACCCCTTGACTTACTGGTTTGTATTTTAAATGTAATACATGTTCAAATGCTACAAATTGATAGTATGGTAATGTTGTTAAAACGACATCAATAGGTTCATGATAAAACTTAATCATTTTCTTTTTATGAGATACATTTTGTAAAATCAAGGGATTTAATATTTTCAATTGAGATTGTACATGTTTTGTATTTGCATTCTCATTATGCATTAAATCCTCTTGAATTTGTTTTAAGTCTTTGATATATGGTTGTACTGGTTGATATGAGATCCCTTTTAAATAAGCTTCTTTCACATAGTCGGTTTCTTCATGATGATAACTATCTAATAAAAGTTCTACTGACTCAGTTAATTGCCCAATGATTATAGCAGTATTTTTCCTTACTTTAGGATCTTCATGTTTTAACAGTTCTTTTAATTTAAAAATCAATTCATGATCTTTAGGAGCTGATAATCCTTTACTCATCATTGTTTTCATTTCAATCAATGACTCTCTTAAATTAATATTATTTTTTATATTATTTATACAATCCATAAAAACGTCCTTTCACAATTCTATTTATTATCATACCATATTTTGACGTGTAATCCAATCAATTTTAGGTAATGACACATAAAAAGACAATAATTGTGTTATCATAGTGTAATTTTGTTTATCTTGTTGAATCATAAAAAAATACTCTTGTATACGTTTTGTACTCATTTTTTGTGTAAGAACTTCATCAAAGAAATATGATGGATAAAAGAATCTGGCATAGAAATATAAGAGTTCATATACATCAAAACAATATGTTTCTAAAATCGTTTGTAAATCATCTTTTTCAATAAGATGACTGCGGTATAAATTCACTAAATGTCTAATTCTTGTACTCATTTCATAATTAATAGGATTTAATAAATCATGTACATATTCAGATATAGGTTGTCTAAGTGACAGAGTAAGGGGAATAGAGGCTTGAGGATTAATTTGAAGAATTTCATTCAAAATACAAATACAATTTTCTCCAAGACCTGTGTAATAATAAATAAGTGATACTAACTCAGGATTATGTTTAAAACTATAAGCATATTGTTTCACTAACTCTTTAACATGATCTATTTTGCATATCCAGCTTTCTTTAATATCACATATTTTAATTGGTGGTAGTGATAAGGGTTGTAAAAAGACTTTTAAATATGATGAAAATTGGAAAGGTTCTTGATGATATAAAAAGAGAATGTGTTGTTGTGTAATGATATCTTCATTAAAGTTTTTAATACATGTATAACCTTGAAGTCCACATTGATGCATATAATAGCGATAATACTGATAGACTTCCAAAAATATTTGTATATGTGAAAGGCAAGCAAAGTAATAAAGAT
>CALDMQ010000287.1 GCA_937917505.1 uncultured Erysipelotrichaceae bacterium
TTCTTCGCGTGATAGCTTTGTAGGAATTTTCACGTCAACCTTCACAAATTGATCACCATAACTATCACCACGTAAATCTTTCACACCTTTACCTTTTAAACGTAATATTGTTCCTGGCTGTGTTCCTTCTGGTACTTTTAATGTGACATCACCATAAACTGTTGGAACATCAACCTCACAACCCAAAGTTGCATCTACTGCTGAAATAGGAATAGAAATTGAAATATTTCGACCTTCACGTTTAAAATGTTGATGTGGTCTTACATAAATTTCTACATATAAGTCCCCATTAGGACCACCATTACTACCACGATATCCTTTTCCACTCACACGTAATTGTTGATGTGTATCAATACCAGCAGGTATATTTAATTCTACTGTAATCTTTTTATTAACATAACCTTGTCCATGACAATGTGTACATTTTTCTTTAACAACTTTTCCTGTTCCTTGACAATCAGGACATGTTGTTTGATTTACAAATGTTCCAAATGGAGAACGTTGTTGTGTACGAATTGTACCTGTTCCTCCACAACGTGAACACGTTTGAACATCTTGTGGTGTTTTTGCACCTGTTCCATGACAATGCGAACATTGTTCATCAAAGTTAATTTTAATTTCTGTCTTTTTCCCTTTGATAGCATCCATGAAATCAATTTCTAATTGCATGTAACGATTTTCACCTTGCATCGGTCCACTTCTACGTTGACGTTGTGCACCTCCACCAAAGAAAGAACCAAAGATATCTCCTAAGTCAACATCTTCAAAACCACCAAATCCAGAGAAGCCTCCGCCTCCACCAAATCCACCAGTTTGATCAAATGCAGCGTGTCCATAACGATCATAAGCAGCTTTTTTATTGTCATCAGACAATATGTCATAAGCTTCTTGAACTTCTTTAAATTTTTCTTCTGCTCCTGCTTCTTTATTGACATCAGGGTGATACTTTTTCGCTAATTTTCTATAAGCACGTTTGATTTCATCAGCACTAGCACTCTTAGATACACCTAGCACTTCATAATAATCTCTTTTATCCGCCATATTCTCACCTCTTTACTAGATAAAACCAAGGCAAAAGCCTTGGCTTTTCATTAATTCTTTTCTGTAAAGTCTGCATCAACAACATCATCATTATTTGTTGCATTTCCATTATCAGTTGGATTAGCACCTTGAGCTTGTTGTTGTTGATATTGATAAGCAGCCATTTGTTGAGCAACTTGTTCTAATTCACTCATTTTCGCTTCTAATGTTGCCATATCATTGTTATCTAATGCAGTTTTTAACTCATCTCTTAACGCTGTTGCTTGAGATTTTTGATTATCATCAATCTTATCTCCTTGTTCAGCAATTGCCTTATCGATTTCATTAATCATTTGTTCTGCTTTATTTCTTGTTTCAATATCTTTACGTTTCTTTTCATCATCAGCTTTATTAGCTTCTGCTTCTTTAACCATTCTATCAATTTCTTCATCACTTAAACCAGTTGAATTTTGAATAGTAATAGATTGTTCTTTTTGAGTTTTCATATCTTTAGCTTTAACATTAACAATACCATTAACATCAATACTAAATGTAACTTCAATTTGAGGTACTCCTCTAGGTGCAGGTTCAATACCATCTAATTTAAATAAACCTAATTGTTTATTATCTTTAGCCATTGATCTTTCACCTTGTAATACATTGATATCAACTGCAGGTTGATTATCAGCTGCTGTAGAGAAGATTTGAGATTTTGTTGTTGGGATAGTTGTATTTCTTTCGATTAATACAGTCATAACCCCACCCATAGTTTCAATACCTAATGATAATGGTGTTACGTCTAATAATACGATATCTTTCACATCACCAGCAATAACTCCACCTTGGATAGCTGCACCCATAGATACAACTTCATCAGGGTTTACTGATTTATTTGGTTCTTTCCCTAATAATCTTTTTACTGATTCTTGAACAGCAATAATACGAGTAGATCCACCAACTAATAAAACTTGATCAATTTCATTTGCTGTCATTTTTGCATCACTTAATGCTTGTTTTACTGGAATTTCAGTTCTTGCAACTAAATCATGAGTTAATTCATCAAATTTAGCTCTTGTTAATGTCAATTCAAGATGTAATGGACCAGCTGGACCAGCAGAGATGAATGGTAATGAAATTTGAGTTTGCATCATACCAGAAACATCTTTTTTCGCTTTTTCTGCTGCTTCTTTGACACGTTGC
>CALDMQ010000288.1 GCA_937917505.1 uncultured Erysipelotrichaceae bacterium
ATTTAAATACTTCTCGTTTCCAAACTGGTGTATCTGTTGTTCCTGATTTTTCTAAAGATAATACAGACCGTAATCGTACATCTCCATTTGCTTTTACAGGAAATAAGTTTGAATTTAGAGGAGTAGGATCTTCTCAATCTATTGCTGGCCCAAATACAATTTTAAATTCTATTTTAGCGATTGAAATGGAAGAAATGGCTAAGGAAATAGAAAATGGAAAAAAACCAATTCAAGTGATTAAAGAATTCTTAACTCAACACCAACGTATTATTTTTAATGGTGATGGTTATTCTACAGATTGGGAAAAAGAAGCAAAACAACGAGGTTTAGCAAATCATAAAACAACTGTAGAAGCTATGGAATGTTTAAAAAATCAAAAAAATATTGATATGTTATCGCATTTAGGTGTCTTAAGCGAGATTGAAATTGCTTCTCGTTATGAAATTTTATTAGAAAATTATAATAAAACATTACGTGTAGAAGCACTAACAGCTTTAAGAATGGCGCAAAATCAAATTTATCCAGCATCTGTGCGTTATTTAAAAGAAATCGCAATGACTTCTGCATCAGTTAAAGAAAATGGTATCAATAATCATTATTTAGTTGATGATGTACAGGATTTGAGTGAATTATTAGGTGCAATGAAAGAAGAAATGATTAATCTTCAAGTCATGATTGATAAAGCGGAAAATACTAATGGTAATGTGAAAGAAAAAGCAATTGTTTGGAAGGAAGATGTTTTACCTGCAATGGATACATTGCGTGCAGTTGTGGATAATATTGAAACAAAGGTTGATGAAAAATATTGGCCTATGCCAAGTTATGTGGATTTATTGTTTGGTATTTAATAATGAAGAAGGAATATTTGTTTAGTGAATATTCCTTTTTTGTTAAAATATAAACTTTTTTGTAAGGGGATACATTGATTTTGGAATAAATATCAGGGCTGTATAAACACGCTATATCATTGTTTACAAACATTTTTGTAGAAAATATTCCAATAATCATTCTGTAATCTTGGAATTTATACCATATGCTGTAATGTACTTTTCTTTTATGTAAATTATAATATAATTGTAAACGCTTTATAAGGGAGGAAAAGGTTATGGAAAGTTTTACAAATTATATTGAAACTCATTTAGTGCCTGTTGTTTCTAAAATTACTAACTTAAGGTATTTTCAGGCCTTACGTAATGGGTTTATGGTTATTATGCCATTAACAATTATTGGATCTATTTTTATGTTAATTACTGATTTCCCATTAGCAGGTTATCCAGAATTTATGGCAAGTAATTTTGGAGCTGATTGGGCAAGTTTTATTGAACCAGCTTATCGTGCGACTTTTAATATGATGGGTTTTATTTTTGTTGGGACAATGGCTTATAAATTGGCTGAAAGTTACGAGATGGATTCTTTAACATCTATGGTTTTAGCTTTAGTTGCATTTGTTGTTGTAACACCTACAAGAATGACTACTGAAGGTGGGGAAACTTTAAGTAAAGTTTTATCTATGACATGGCTTGGGACACAAGGTGTTGTGACTGCAATATTTACAGCTATTATTACAGTAGAAACAATTCGTTTCTGTGTGAAAAATAATTTAATGATTCATATGCCAGATTCAGTACCAGATATGGTTTCTAAATCATTTAGTGCTTTAATTCCTGGTGTTATTTTAGTTTTTATTATGTTAATTATCAATGGTGTGGGTGTTGTATTAGCGGGATCTATCCATGATTTAATTTATAATATCATTCAAGTGCCTTTACAAGGTTTAACAGCAAGTTTATTTGCAATTGTAATTGTTGCAGCATTAAACGGATTCTTATGGTGGTTTGGTATTCATCCAACTGTTGTTAACTCAATTATTAATCCATTCTTAATTGCTAATGCTGATGCAAATCAAGCTTTAACTACAGCTGGAAACTTAACTTTAGAGACTGGTAACATTGGTACAATTCAAATGATAGACCAATTTGCGACTCTTGGTGGTGCAGGTATGACAATTGGATTGATTATTGCAATGTTACTTGTAGCAAGATCTTCTCGTTTGAAAACAATGTCTAAATTAGCAGTTGTGCCTTCATTGTTTAATATTAATGAACCATTGGTGTTTGGTTTACCAATCGTATTTAACCCATTAATGTTAATACCAATTACAATTGCTCCAATTGTTTCTGTTTTAATTTGTTATGCTTCTATTAGTATTGGATTTATGCCACTATTTACAGGGGTTATGGCTCCATGGTCAACACCACCTCTTGTTGGTGGATTCTTAGTGGCAGGTTGGCAAGGCGCTGTTACTCAAGTAGTTGCAATTGCTGCATCTGTTCTTGTTTACTATCCATTTGTCAAAGCATTAGATAATCAATACCGTAAAGAAGAATCAGTAGAAAAATAAAAGAAAACTATGATATAATACTCATACGAGGAGTGTTATCTATGAATTATAAATTTGTTTCTAATCTATCCTTACATATATCTCAAAATTCAAATAATCTCACGCCAATGGAAAATAAAATGCTTCAAGATTTATTGAAAAAAAGAAGCAATTTTACATTTGATTGTTTTACAATTGCTTATGTTGCAGAACAATTGAATGTCAGTACAACAAGTTTATATCGTTTATCTAAGAAACTCGGATACAATAGTTTTGCATTAATGAAAGAAGATTATTTTGCGAAAAATGAATCTATAGATGAAGAAAATGAAGATCATAGTTATCAAACAATGATTTCTAATACTTATCGTTTAGTGAAAAGAGATATACATCAAGATATGTTAGAATCATTAGCGAAAGCTCAAAGAATTACAATTTATGGAATGGGAATGAGCAGATATATTTCTAAAATATTTGAAATCAAATTACAGCTCGGTGGTTTCTTTGTTCAATCTTATGATGACTCTCGTTATATGAAGATTTCTTCACAATCATTAGAAGAAGAAAAGGATATTGTTATTGTCTTATCAAGAAGTGGCTGTCCACCTGAATTGATAGGGGCAATGTTTGAAGTCAATAAAAGAAAAGTTCAATCTATCTTAATAACAGAGACGAATAGTTCACCAATAGAAAGTATGGCAACTTATGTTGTCCATACTTCCTATGCTTTAGATAATGATAGTGATATTGATACAAGAATAAATACACATATTGCTTTAGATATGTTAACAAGTGAATTGTTGAATTATAAGAAAGGATTGAAGGAAAATGAAGAATGATTTTGATGAAATATTAGCTAGAAGAGGAAATGGTTCTTTGAAATGGGATGATGAATATATTCAAAAGAGATTTCAAATAACAGATACTCAAAAAATTTATCCATTGTTTATTGCAGATATGGATTTTTGTATGGATCAGGGCATTAAAGAAAAAATGTTAGAATCTTTACAAAATCCTGATTTTGGATATTTTCATGTGCAAGATTCATTCTTTGAAAGTATTGTGGGATGGTATCAAGATATTCATCAAATCAATATTCAAAAAGACTGGATTGTACCTTCGATTGGAACAATATCAACACTTCATTTGTTATGTGATATGCTAGCAAAAGATAAAGGTATTGTCATTATGACACCTGTATATGGTCCTTTTTTAAATTGTAGTAAGATAGGTCACCCAATTGAAGTACCACTTTTATATGAAAACCACCGTTATCATATAGATTATCAAGGATTAGAAACTCAATTTCAAGAAAATGATGTCAAAGTTTTATTGATATGTCATCCACATAATCCAGGTGGTGTCATGTGGAGTTATGATGAGTTAGAAAGATTGGTTGATTTGTGTAAAAAGTATCATGTGATTATATTGGTTGATGAAATACATGGTGATTTATGTTTGAATAATCATGAATTTGTATCTATGATTGAATTATCGTCACAATATGATTATTGTATCAACATCTCCAAATAAAACATTTAATATTTCAGGTTTAACAACATCTTTCGTTTTATGTCAAAATGAAGATTTAAGACAACGTTTTGTTCAATACTTAGATCGATTACATATAAGCTGCAATCGTTTAGGGCTTCAAATGATAGAAAATGTTTATACTTATGGAAAAGAATGGTATCAAAGTTTAGTGGAGTATATACAATCAAATATGGATATGACAAAAAAATATCTTGATCAAAATCATATTGAATATATGGAACCTGACAGTGGATATTTGATTTGGATACGATTAGATATTGAAGATATTGATAAGTTTGTTTTAGATTTAGCAAAAGAGACACATGTTTTAATAGAAACCGGTTCACGTTTTGTGGATTATTATCAAGGTTGGGTTCGTATCAATATTGCAACAAGTCGACATTTAATAAAAGAAGCATTAGAATTATTTGTGAGTTATTATCAAAAATACATAACAAAATAAAAATGAGAAGTAACTTTGTTTGTTACTTCTTTATTTTATATGTTATAATAATTCCAATAGGAGTGTGATTATGATGGAAATAAGATTATATATGCCAAGTGATTTACAAGATGTGATGACTTTATTTTATGATAATATTCATCAAGTTTGTGCGAATGATTATACGCCAGAGCAATTAGATGCTTGGGCACCTTTAAATCCAGATGTTTATAGATGGGAATCTTCTTTAAATCGTAATCATGTGATTGTTGTTGAAGATGAAGATCACTTGATTGGATTTGGTGATGTTGGAGAAACAGGTTACTTAGATCGCCTTTATGTACATCAAGATTATATTCATCAAGGGGTTGGAAGTTTGATTGTAGATCAGTTAGAAAAATATGCCAAAGCGAAAGGAATTCGTGCAATGAATACTGCGGCTTCAGTGACATCTAAACCGTTTTTTGAAAAGAAAGGTTATGTGATGTTAAATGAAGAAGTGGTTGAAAGACGTGGTGTAAGAATGAGAAGGTATTTAATGGAGAAGATATTATAATTCTCCATTTTCTTTTTGTGAAAGTTTTTTATTTTATAAATGCTTTTTGGTATAATGAAAACAATTTGGAGGACAATGATGGGGAAGAATGTAAAAAGATATATATTAGTTATTTTAGGATTTATGATTGTAGGAACTGCTTGTGCCTTTACTTTAAAAGCGAATATTGGTGTTGGTGCTTGGGATGCTCTTGCAAAATCATGCGCTGATATTGTAGGATTGGAAGTAGGAACTGCAGGTATGATTTTTAATAGTTGTTGTGTGGTTGGACAAATGTTAATTTTAAGGAAAGATTTTAAATTTGTTCAATTGTTACAATTACCTTTAAGTGTGTTGTTAGGAACAGTGGTTAATTTTGTGTTGTATGACTTGCTAGTTTTCCCTTTCGATTCTTATGTGGGTGGTATTATTATGTATATATGTGCAAGTACAGTTGCGGCTTTTGGAGTTGCAATTATCATGTTATTAGATGAAGTGACTTTTGCATTAGAAGGATTTTGTATGGCACTCACAAAACTTATACCAATTAAATTTTCTTTAATGCGTCAATTAGCTGATGTTATGAGTATTCTTGTGATTGTTATTTTAACGTTTGCATTTGATCTTTCTTGGTCAATTGGACTTGGGACAATTATTGGTATGCTCACATTTGGACCAACACTGGGTATTTTTATGAAATTATTTAAACCAATACTTAAAAAATATGATTTATTAAACTATGAATAAAAGGTAGGGAGTCCTACCTTTTTCTATATTTGATTATAAAATAATAAATAATAGATATAAAACAAGCACCACTAGTATCAATTAACACATCTGTAAACTGACCAGCCCTGCCACCAATAAATAGCTGATGTATTTCATCACTGCATGCATAAGCAAAAGAACAGAATATTGAATAAAAAAGAACTTGTTTCATTGTCAATTGATAATGAGAAAATGCATAAATAAATGTCAAACATAAAAGAGCATATTCACTCATGTGAGCACTTTTACGAATAATCAATTCAGGAATTGTCATATGTAGATGTGTTTGAATCCACAAAACAATCTGTTGACTTAAACCTGAAGATTCATTACCAGTTTGATTTGAAAAGCTAAATATAATGACCATAAGAATAATTGATGGAATAAAGTATCTTAATTTTTTCATACATACACCTCATAGCTATTATAAAAGGACTTACCTTTCAAGGCAAGTCCTATATTTTAGTCTGATAAGTCACTACCATTAGTTGCGATTACTTTTTTATACCAATAGAAAGAATCTTTTCTATATCTATCTAATGTTTTTAAATCAAATTCATCTCTATCAACATAGATGAAACCATAACGTTTAACCATACCTTCATGTGTAGAAATTAAGTCTACTGCAGACCATGGACAATACCCCATCATTTCACAACCGTCTGTGATAGCTTCTTGAACTTGGATGATATGATCTTGATAGTATTTGATTCTGTATGGATCGTGTATTTTACCATCTTCTGTTAAAGTATCATATGCTCCCAAACCATTTTCAGTAACAATCATTGGTAAACGATATCTTGAGTACATTTCTCTGATTGTAGCTCTAAATCCCATAGGATCAATTTCCCAACCAAATTCTGTTGTTGGTAAATTTGGATTTCTAAATCCTCTATAAACTCCAGCTTCACCACGAGCAGTTTGTTGGTCAGCACCTGGATCCATTGTTTCAGTTCCATCGCTTGCTTCTACAGTTGCAGTATTGTAGTAGTTGAAACCAATGAAATCAGGATGTCCAGATTTTAATGCTTCTTCATCGCCTTCACCAAATTCAGGACAAGCATCGTGTTCTTCTAAATAAGACCACACTAAGTTATTATAAACACCATAAACAGCCATATCTAAATATAACCAGTTTCTAATAGCATTATAGTTTTGTGCTGCTAAATTGTCTTCAGGTTTACAGCTTGCTGGATAAACTAAAGAAATATTTGGAGCTGGTCCAATTTTAGCGTTTGGTAACATTTCATGACATAATGCCATTGCTTTTGCTTGAGCAACTAACATATGATGGTTTTGTTGGTATGTTTCTTTTAAGATATTAGTACAACCTTCAGGAATGTGTAAAGTTCCAATAACAGGACCAACTAAAGTTAACATATTTTGTTCATTGATAGTCAACCAATATTTAACTCTATCACCAAAGTTTTCAAACATTACTTTTGCAAAGTTTACAAACCAGTCAATAGAATCTCTATTACCCCATGAACCTCTTTCATCTAATGCTGCAGGCATATCGAAGTGGAACATAGTGACTAATGGTTCGATACCATATTTTAAACATTCATTGATAACGTTATTATAGTATTCAATACCTTTAGGGTTGATGTCTCCAGTTCCTTGGGGAATGATTCTAGACCAAGAAATAGAGAAACGATAAGTTTTGAATCCCATTTCAGCCATTAAGGCAATGTCTTCTTTATATCTATGATATTGATCTGCACAAACAGTTAAATCAGAAGTACCTGCAGGAACTTCTTTAACGTCTTGACATGATGGACCTTTACCGTCTTCTAAGTTAGCACCTTCTACTTGGTAAGCAGAAGTACTTGCTCCCCAAAGAAAATCTTGAGGAAATGGTTTTAATTTTTTGTGTAACATATTTCTTCTCCTTTTTCTCTAATATATGTATCTATTCTATCAAAAAAAGAGATGTGATTGTGGTATTTGCAAAATATGAAAAAAAGACATTCCTGTCTTTTAAACTGTTTGCATTGTTTCCCAATCTTCAAGTAAAGTTTCTAGTTTTGCATTCACTTCATCAATATTTTGCACAACTTCATTATATTTTTGATAATCGTTTAAAATATCTTCTTGATGTAATAATGCATTATATTCTTTCACCTTTGTTTCTAATTCATCAATTTCTTTTTCAATCTTTTTGATTTGATTACGTTGTTTTCTCAATTCTGCTTGATTTTGTTTTTGTTGCTGATAAGAGAGATTCTTTGTTTTATCAACAGTTGGTTTGACTTGGTTATCAAGATAAGTAGAGTAATTTCCCATGTGTGTGATAGCTTGATCCTTTTTCATTTCTACAACTTTTGTTGCAAGTTTGTTAATGAAATAACGGTCATGACTAATAAATAAAATAGTTCCATTAAATGATAATAAAGCATCTTCTAAAA
>CALDMQ010000289.1 GCA_937917505.1 uncultured Erysipelotrichaceae bacterium
CAGATAGTAACACAACCAAAACAATTAGAATAACCAAAACACTCATTAAAAATAAATGTTCAGTTAAATATCTCCATATTTTCACTAAAATATGAGCATCAATATCTTCTTGTAAAGAAATATTAATTTTTCTTATTTCTTGATCATTATATCGAATACTAAAATATCCTATATTTTGTCCTTTTTGAACAGGAGCAACAGCTTTCTTTTCCTCAACACACTCTATTTTTAATTCATTCTTTGATACTGTTTTTGGAACAAGAACTTGAACATCTTCAAGTGCCTTAACATCACTTTTTGAATTGACAGCCGAATGAACGTCAACTGTTTTTAAAAGATCCCCTTTTTTATAAAGCGTTAACGATTGATAATTCTTATCATAATAATCTACGACAATTTTCGCATCTTTTACATAATTTCGGCTATCATCTTCCTTAGCAAAGACAGTAATTAAATCATGTCCCTGACTATTCACCAAAGCAGTTATACATGATTTTGATTGATCTGTATAACCTGTTTTACACCCTTTAATATGTGTAATATCCATGCGACTATTCCAATAAACCTTTAAGAGTGTTGCTGCCATATAATGTTGCGTAATTTCTGTTTTATATGAACGTTTTGTAAAAACATCTTTAAAGAATGCATTTTTTAATGCTTCACGTGTAATGATTCCCATATCATGCGTAGAAGAATAATGATCTTGATGATGCAATCCAGTTGCATTCATAAAATGCGTGTTTTTTAATTTTAATTCTTGAGCCTTTTTATTCATTTGCTCAACCATTTTTTCTTCACTGCCAAAGAGTTCTCTAGAGATTGCTCTACAAGCATCAGCTCCTGAAGGAAGAATAATGCCATGAATCAAATCACCATAAGTCACTTTTTCTCCAACCTCTAAATAAGCACTTGAAGCACCTGCTTCCCACAATCCTTCTATATCATATTCTTGTATCTGCGTTACCTTCTTTAAATTATCGATATGCTCTAAAGCAACTAATGCTGTCATAACTTTTGTCATACTCGCGGGATAAATACGTTCATCTACATTTTTACTATACAGTTCTTGACTTGTTGTTAAATCATAAACATAAGCATAAGGAGCTTTAACATTTGGTGTATTCAATGCACTTACATTTATTATATTCAATGCATTGAATATAGTAAACAAAGCAAGCATTCCCTTAACCATTCCACCTTTTTTAAGAAATGCTAATTTTGTTTCAGATGTCACAATTGCAATAAAGATAAGAATAAAGCCAAGAATCATTTTCATAGATAGAACTTCACCGTAGAACAACACAGAAAACAAAACTCCAAACACAGATTCTAAAGATAAAATCAACGATGCTTGACACTCACTCACACAATTTTGTCCAATTGTTTGACAAACCATTGTCACTGCAGTAGCAAAAAATGCCAAATAGAAAATTTGTAAATAAATATCCGAACCAATTTGACCAACAAGTGAGATATCCTCATTCATAAGCGAAACAATCAATGCAACAATAGAACCACCTATAAATTGAAATGTCGTAAATGCTCCCCCATCAACATCTTTAGAAAACTTTTTAATCAACAAAATATGTATTGCATAAAGAAGCCCTCCACATAAAGTTAAAAAGTCCCCTTTATTCATTGATAAATTTGCATCTAATGATACACAACCTACACCTAAAACACAAATAAACGCTGCTATAAAATTATAAGCATCAGGTCGTTTATGGTAGAATAACCAGACAAGAAATGGCACAATTGCACAATATACTGCTGTCAAAAAAGCATTTTTTCCTGGAGTTGTAAAATTCAACCCCCATGTTTGAACATAATAAGCAAAAAACAAACAACACCCTGTAAGTAATCCACCAATTATTTTCTCTTTAGGAAAAGTTTTGATCTTATTAAAAAATAAAATAAATAAGAAAACAGAAGCCAAAGAAAATCTTATAAGCAATAACACAGCCGGTGTTAGAAAATCAGTTGCACTTTTCATAACAATAAAAGAACTTCCCCATATAAGTGCCGCTATCATAAGTAATAGCGTCCCTTGTATCTTCTTACTCATAAATCTCCTCCTTAAAAATATAATGGTACATATGTACCATTATATTATCCATGAATGACATCGTGACAACGATGACATAGTTCTCCGTCCATTTCTGATTCTTCAAAATAGTTCCAACATCTTGGACATTGAATTCCATTAAATTTTTCCGCTTTGATCTTCAACAAGTACAACTTTTGCAACAATAAATAATTGTTTTAAGTCACTTGCTAATGATTCCATATCTTTATATTCATCTTTAAAACAAATTGTTAATTTTGCTTCCATGTTTGATTTAATCACTTTTTCATTTCTTAAATCTTCTAATGCTTTCATAACATCTTTTCTTACATTTAAGAAACGATCATAGAAAGCCTTGATTTCATCAGCATTTTCAACTTCAATAAGAGTTGGTGCATCTTCTAAGAAAATAGAATCTGCTTTCTTTTCATCGCAATGGAAATGATCATGTAATTCTTCAGCAGTAAAGACTAATACTGGAGATAATAGTTTCATCATTGTCTTTGCATAATGATATAAAACAGTTTGAACTTGACGTCTTCTTAAGCTATTTGCTTTTTCAATATAAAGAATATCTTTTGTGAAATCCATATAAAATGCACTTAATGTATTTGTAAAGCAATTTAAGATGAGCTGATTCGCTTCTGCAAAATCATAGTTATCAAATGCACGATGATATGATTCCATTAAACCATTCAATTCCACAAGCATATATTGGTCAACACCTTCAAGTTTTGAAGTTTCTACAATATCTGCTTCTTTAAAATCTGATAAATTTCCTAAGACAAATCGCATTGTATTTCTCATTTTACGATAGTTTTCAGCAACTTGTTTCATAATATCATCAGAAATACGAACATCTGATTGATAAGCAACTGATGTTGCCCATAATCTTAAGATATCTGCACCATATTGATTAATTAATTTTAATGGATCCACAGTATTTCCTAAAGATTTAGACATCTTATTTCCTTTACCATCTAAAACAAATCCATGTGATAAGACTGTTTTATAAGGTGCTTCACCATGAGCAGCAGTTCCAATGATTAATGATGAGTTAAACCAACCACGATATTGATCACTACCTTCAAAGTATAAATCAACTGGATATCCACAACCTCTTTCTTTCATACAACCTGTGTGTGAAGATCCTGAATCAAACCATACATCCATAATATCTTTTTCTTTTCTAAAGATACCATTTGGAGAATGTTCATTTGTATACCCTTCTGGTAATAAGAATTTTTCATCTTTTTCAAACCAAATATTAGATCCATATTTCCTAAATAAATCTGATACATGTTTAAATACTTTTTCTTCCATGATTGGTGTTCCATCTTCACAATAGAAAATAGGAATTGGTACACCCCAAGTTCTTTGTCGAGAAATACACCAATCTCCACGATCTCTAATCATGTTATAGATTCTAATATGACCCCATTCATTAATCCAATTGACTTTATCAATTTCACTTAATAATTTTTCTCTGATTTTGTCAATTGAACAGAACCATTGATCAGTTGCTCTAAAGATAATTGGTTTCTTAGTTCTCCAATCATGAGGATAACTATGTGTAATGAATTCAAGTTTTAATAAAACTCCTAATTCATCTAATTTCATTGTGACTGTTTTGTTTGCATCTTCAACATATTGACCAGCTAACCATTCACCACAGTCTTCCATCATTTTTCCATGCTCATCAACATTACAATAAATATCCAATCCATATTTTTGACCAACAATAAAGTCATCCATACCAAATCCAGGAGCAGTATGAACACAACCAGTCCCTGCTTCTGCAGTAACATGATCCCCCAAAATAACTAATGATTCACGATCATAAAGTGGATGTTGACATGTAATCATTTCAAGTTCTGAACCTTTAAATCGTTGTAAAATATCCTTTTGAGTTAATTCGAATTTTTCCCATAAAGAATCAACCAATTCTTCTAAGACAAGTAACTTTCCTTTTTCACTTTGAACTAATGCATATGTATAATCAGCATTTAAACAAATAGCTAAGTTCGCAGGAATTGTCCAAGGTGTTGTTGTCCAAATCACAAAGTTGCAGTCTGTTTCCAATACACCTTTTCCGTCTTTAACAGCAAATTTAACATAAATAGTTGGGCTCTTTACATCTTTATATTCAACTTCTGCCTCCGCTAAAGCTGATTCACTACTTGGTGACCAATATACTGGTTTTAATCCTTTGTAGATTAAACCTTTCATGGCCATCTTTCCAAAGATTTCGATCTGGTGTTTTTCAAAACCCTTTTGAAGAGTGATATATGGATGATCATAATCTCCAATCGATCCTAGGCTTAAGAATCCTGCTTTTTGATTGGCTACTTGTTTTAAAGCATAGTCG
>CALDMQ010000290.1 GCA_937917505.1 uncultured Erysipelotrichaceae bacterium
GTATGTGACTCAAGCAGTGAAAGATGCAATTAAACAAACAAGAGAAAAAGGACATCTTTGTTTTATAGCAAGTGGTAGACCTTTTGGATATATTGCTGAAAATATAAAGGAAATAGGTTTTGATGGTTATGTTCTAGCTAATGGAGCAAATATTAAATATCAAGATAAAGATTTAGAAACAAGATGTTTAAATTATGAAGATGTCAAAGAACTTATAAATCATTTAAAAAAGAAAAATATTGAGTATGTTTTCCATACATCTACATATTGCTACATTGATAAAAAACAAGAATGTTTGTTAAAATTCTATAAAAATTGTAATATTGATTTTCATAATTTCTGTTATGAATTTGATGAAGATGAAATTATGCATAAAACAATAAAGATAGAAGTATGGGTGAAAGATGAAAAAGAACTCGCATATGCTACAAAAGCATATTATAAGTTTGCATATGAACTTCACCCAGATAATCATAGTATGGAAGTTTATGCAAAGGATGTATCAAAAGCAACAGGGATTTTAGATGTATTAAATCTTTTACATATTGATATTCAAGATAGTTATTGTTTTGGAGATGGTCCTAATGATGTGGAAATGTTTGAAACAGTAGGACACCCAATTGCGATGGGAAATGCATTAGATATTATTAAAGAAAGAGCAGAGGATGTATGTTTATCTGTTTTAGAAGATGGTGTGGCCCATAAGTTAAATGAATTATTTTTAAAGAATGGATAAAAGTGTTCATTCTTTTTTTACGCTTGTTTTTTCAATAATGCTTTTGTATAATTTTTAGGCATGGAGGATGTATATATGATAGCTATAGTATGTGTAGATCATCATTTAGGCATGATGTTTCATAATCGCAGACAATCTCAAGATAGGAAATTAAGAGAGAAAATTAAAGAGATAACACCTTCTTTAACAATGAATGCATATTCATATACTTTGTATCAAGATGTATTTAAGGATGCTTATGTTGTAGAAGATTTTTTTAATGCTGATGGTTATTGTTTGTTTGAAAATATATCTGTCAAACAATATGAAGATATTATAGAGGAATTATATATTTTTAATTGGAATAGAGATTATCCAGCTGATTTTTATTTAGATATAGATTTAGAACAATATGAATGTTTATATGAAGAAGAATTTGTAGGAACATCACATGAAAAGATAACATTGAGGAAATATAGAAAATGAGAAAAAGAACAAGAAAAAAAATAATAAAAACTTTAGCAGTACTTTGTGTAATTGTTGGGGGATATGTTGTGAAAGAATTATCTCCATCTTCGCAAGAACTTTTTGTCCAAGATATTCAAGATATACCAGAATATCAAGGAAAACCGTATATAGAAGTGAATGGTAATGTTCCTTATTTTGAGGAGGAAGATTTCACAACAACATCATTTGAAATATATAGTGATTTAGATGCACTTGGAAGATGTCAAAGTGCTTATGCTTGTATTGGACAAGATTTGATGCCTCAAAAGAAAAGAGGAAATATTGGGCAAGTGAAGCCAAGTGGATGGCAAATTGCAAAATATGATGAAGTTGATGGGAAGTATTTATATAATCGTTGTCATTTAATAGGTTATCAATTAAGTGGGGAAAATGCGAATAAAAAGAATTTAATTACTGGAACACGTTATATGAATACAGAGGGTATGTTACCATTTGAAAACATGGTAGCTGATTATGTAAAAGAAACAAATCATCATGTTTTATATCGTGTAACTCCCATCTTTGAAAATAATGATTTAATCGCAAAAGGTGTACTCATAGAAGCAATGTCAGTAGAAGATGAAGGTTTTGATATTGAATTTAATGTTTTTGTTTATAATATACAACCTGATATTGTCATTGATTATAAAACTGGAGATAGTCATAGAAAAGATTCATAGGAGTCTTTTTTTGTTCCAAAAAATTTGACAAAGGTAGACAAGAGGTTTAAAATGCTCATAGTGTGAGGTAATTATTATGGTCTATCAAAAACAAGCAAGAGAATTAATGAATTATATTATTTTAACAGAGCGTAATAGACAAAGTCTTTTGAATGTTTTGTCTGAGGTTTCTAAAGGTGAAATGGCAGTTTTAATGTATTTAATGAATGAAGAAGATGGTGTTTGTGCAAGTGTCATAAGTCGCTTTTTTAAAATTAATACATCAAGAGTGGCAGCTATTTTAAACAGTTTAAGTAAAAAGGGAATGGTTCAAAGACAGGCTGATTCTAATGATAAAAGAAAGATACATATCTATTTAACTGAAGAAGGTCAAGCATATACAAAACAAAAAGTAGAAATATTATTATCTTATATGAGTGAAGTTTTACGATATTTAGAGGAAGATGATGCTAGGGAATATATTCGCATAATGAAAAAAATGTCTCATTTTCAAAGAGACTTATAGAGGTAATACAATGAACAAATATTATTTAGGAATAGATGTAGGATCAACAACAATCAAAACATATTTAACAGATGAAAATAATCACTGTTTATTTTCAAATTATGTAAGACATAATTCAGATGTCAGAAATACAATTTTATCTTCACTTAAAGAAATATTTAAAAAATATCAAGATATGCATTTGTACCCAGTGATGACAGGTTCTGGTGGTTTATCTCTAGCTGAATCTTTAAACATTCAATTTGTACAAGAAGTTATTGCTTGTACAAAAACAATAGAAACATATATACCCCAAACAGATGTAGCGATTGAACTTGGTGGAGAAGATGCTAAAATCACATATTTTGAAGGTACATTGGAACAGAGAATGAATGGAACTTGTGCTGGTGGAACAGGTGCTTTTATTGATCAAATGGCAACTTTACTTCAAACAGATGCTTCAGGCTTAAATGAACTTGCTAAAAAATATCAACGAATTTATCCAATTGCATCTCGTTGTGGTGTTTTTGCTAAAACAGATATACAACCTCTTATTAATGAAGGGGCTAAAAAAGAAGATATTGCAGTTTCTATATTTCAAGCTGTTGTAAATCAAACAATAAGTGGATTGGCTTGTGGGAAACCTATTAGAGGAAAGATTGCTTTTTTAGGAGGACCTCTTTATTTCTTAGATGAATTACGACAACGTTTTATAGAAACATTACATTTAAAACAAGAAGATGTTATTTTCCCTGATAATTCACAACTCTTTGTTGCAATGGGAGCTTGTTTAAGTGCTAAAGAAGTCAAAGAATCTTTATCATTAAAAACATTAATTCAAAAATTAGAAGATTTAAAAGAACAAACTCAAGAATCTCGTCATACATTAGAACCATTGTTTCATAATGAAGAAGAATTAGAAGAGTTTAGACAAAGACATTATAAAGCAAAGACTCCTAAAAGAGATTTAAAAACATATCAAGGAGATGTGTATTTAGGTATTGATGTAGGTTCAACGACTTCAAAAGTCATATTATTAGATAATGAAGGATCTATTCTTTATTCATTCTATAATTCTAATGAAGGAAATCCGTTAGAATTAATAATAAAAATCATGAAAGATATTTATCAAATGTTACCAAAAGGTTGCCATATACAAAAAGCAGGTGTCACAGGATATGGTGAATCTTTAATCAAAGCAGCTTTAAAGGTTGATATAGGAGAAGTAGAAACAATAGCTCACTACACAGCAGCAAAGCATTTTTTAAAAGATGTGAATTTTATTTTAGATATTGGTGGACAAGATATGAAAGCTATCACGATTGAAGATGATGTGATACAAGATATTACTTTAAATGAAGCTTGTTCATCAGGTTGTGGATCTTTTTTAGAAACATTTGCTCATTCTTTGGGATATGATATTGATGAATTTTCAAAAATGGCTTTACTCGCTAAACATCCACTTGATTTAGGAAGTCGTTGTACTGTTTTTATGAATTCTAAGGTTAAACAAGCCCAAAAAGAAGGAGCTTCTTTAGCAGATATATCAGCTGGGTTATCTTATTCAGTTATTAAGAATGCTCTATATAAAGTCATTAAGCTGAGAAATAAAGATCAAATAGGAAAGAATATCGTTGTTCAAGGTGGAACGTTCTATAACGAAGCAGTATTACGTGCATTTGAAAAAGAAGCAGATGTAGAGGTTATTCGTCCTGATATTGCAGGATTAATGGGTGCATATGGGATGGCTATGTTAGCTATGGAAAAAGATGATCATCAAGGAACAACACTTTTATCCTATGAAGAATTAGAAAATTTAACATTTACAAATACAATGAAAAACTGTGAGAAGTGTACAAACCATTGTATGTTAACCGTGACTTCTTTTAATGATGGTCGTGAATATATAAGTGGTAATCGTTGTGAAAGAGGAGCAAATCTACCTTTAAGATCTAAATCATTACCTAATTTATTTGATTATAAATATCGTAGAGTTTTTAATTATCGTTCTTTACCAATTGAAGAAGCTTCAAGAGGTGTTGTAGGGATACCAAGAGTTTTAAATATGTATGAAAACTATCCTTTTTGGCATACATTATTAACAGAACTTCGTTTTAGAGTGATTTTATCACATCGTTCATCAAAATCTATTTATGAAAAAGGTGTCGAATCTATTCCAAGTGAAAGTGCTTGTTATCCAGCAAAAATAACCCATGGACATATAGAGAATTTAATTGATAAAGGTGTACCTTTTATTTTCTATCCAAGTGTTGCCTATGAGAGAATAGAGAATGAAGAAGCAAAAAATCATTATAATTGTCCTGTGGTTGCATCTTATCCAGAAGTTATTAAAAATAATGTTGATCGTATTTCACAAGTGAAGTTTAAAAATCCATTTGTTTCTTTAAACAATCCTAAAACTTTATTCCATGTATTAAAAGAAGAATTTAAAGAATTTCAAATAACAGATAAAGAATTACATCATGCAATTGACAAAGCTTATCAAGAACTTCAACATTATCAAGAAGACATTAGACAAGAAGGAAAGAAAGCATTGGCATATATGCAAGAAAATCATTTACCAGGGATTGTATTAGCAGGTAGACCTTATCATGTGGATAATGAAATTAATCATGGAATTCCTGATTTGTTGACGAGTGAAGGATTTGTTGTATTGAGTGAAGATAGTGTTTGTTATTTAGATGAAGAACATTTAGATCTAAGAGTTGTTGATCAATGGACATATCATTCTCGTTTATACAAAGCAGCTTCTTTTGTGACAACACAAAAAGATCTACAACTGATTCAATTAACTTCATTTGGTTGTGGATTAGATGCTGTAACAAGTGATCAAGTTGCTGAAATATTAAAAGCAAGACATAAAATATATACATTAATTAAAATTGATGAAGGTAGTAATCTAGGTGCTATTCGTATTCGAGTACGTTCATTAAAAGCAACGCTAGAAAAGAAAGACAATCATGTTGACTTATCACATAAGTATGAACCTGAAAAACCATCTTTTACAAAACAAATGAAAAAAGATCGTTATACAATCTTATGTCCACAAATGTCACCTCTTCATTTTCAATTTGTTGAAACTGCAATGAATGAAGAAGGATATAATTTTGTTGTTTTACCTTCAGTAGATAAAGAAGCAGTTGAACATGGATTAAAATATGTCAATAATGATGCTTGTTATCCTAGTATATTAGTTACAGGTCAATTAATGAATGCTTTACAAAGTGGAGAGTATGATTTAAATAAAGTTGCTTTAATTATTACTCAAACAGGTGGTGGTTGTCGTGCAACAAACTATATTGCTTTTATTAGAAAAGCTTTAAAAGATGCAGGACTGTCACATATTCCAGTGATTTCAGCAAACTTATCAGGATTAGAAAATCACCCAGGTTTTAAAATTACATATTCTCTTGCTAAAAAAGTGATTATTGGAGCTATGTATGGTGATTTATTTATGCGCGTACTTTATCGTGTCAGACCATATGAAAAAGTTGAAGGTTCTGCGAATGCATTGTATGAATCATGGGTAGAGAAGTGTCAAAGTAATGTTAAAAATGGAAGTTTAAAAGAGTTTAAAAAGAATGTTTATCAAATAGTTAGAGATTTTGATCAGTTACCTTTATTAAATATTCAAAAACCAAGAGTTGGTTTAGTGGGTGAGATACTTGTTAAATTCCATCCAACTGCTAATAATGAAATTGTGAAGATTATAGAAAATGAAGGTGGAGAAGCTGTTATGCCTGATTTAATAGATTTCTTCCAATATTGTTTCTATAATACTTGGTACGAACATGAACATTTTGATATGAAGCAATCATCTGTTTGGTTATGTAACTTTGCAATATGGTTTGTTGATTTCTTAAGAAAAGATATGATAAAAGCATTAAACGCTTCTAAACGTTTTGATTCACCTACACCAATTGATCAAATTGCTAAAAAAGCAACAGAAATTGTAACTATGGGAAATATGACAGGTGAAGGTTGGTTCTTGACAGGGGAAATGATTGAATTGATAGAATCAGGGGCACCGAATATTGTGTGTATGCAACCATTTGCTTGTCTACCAAATCATGTGACTGGTAAAGGCGTTATTAAAGCATTACGTAAGAAATATCCAGAAAGTAATATTGTTGCAGTGGATTATGATCCTGGAGCGAGTGAAGTTAATCAATTAAATAGAATTAAGTTGATGTTATCAACAGCATTTAAAAACTTAAACGAAAATGAGGGTTAAGATTTTAACTCTC
>CALDMQ010000291.1 GCA_937917505.1 uncultured Erysipelotrichaceae bacterium
TTGGCTACACAGATTGGATCACGTTTAACAGGTGTTCTTTATGTTTTAGATGAACCTTCAATAGGTTTACATCAAAGAGATAACGAAAAGTTAATTCAAACATTATGTGATATGCGAGATTTAGGAAACAGTGTGATTGTTGTGGAACATGATGAAGATACAATGCGTGCCTCTGATTATATTATTGATATTGGACCAGGGGCTGGTGTACATGGTGGTCAGGTTGTTGCGGCAGGAACACCTGAAGAAATCATGAACAATCCAAATTCTATAACTGGAAAATATTTATCAGGTGAATATCAGATACCAGTTCCTACCAAACGTCGTAAAGGGAATGGTGCTTGTATTGAAATCAAAGGGGCAAAGGAAAATAATTTAAAAAATATTAATGTAAAATTCCCACTTGGAAAGTTTGTGTGTGTCACAGGGGTTTCTGGTAGTGGAAAATCAACATTGGTCAATGAAATTTTATGTAAAGCTGTTCGTGCAAAAATCTATCATTCTAAGGAAAAACCTGGTTTACATAAAGAAATCTTAGGATTAGAAAACGTTGATAAGGTGATTGAAGTTTCACAAGATCCAATTGGAAGAACACCGCGTTCTAATCCAGTGACTTATACAGGTGTCTTTGACGATATTCGTGATTTATTCTCTAAAACACCAGAAGCGAAAATGCGTGGTTATGATAAAGGACGTTTTTCATTCAATGTTAAGGGTGGACGTTGTGAAGCGTGTCAAGGTGATGGTGTCAAACGTATTAGTATGCACTTCTTACCTGATGTTTATGTAGCTTGTGAAGAATGTGGAGGAAAACGTTATAATGAGGAAACCTTACAAGTAACTTATAAAGAGAAAACAATTTATGATGTTTTAGAAATGACTATTGAAGATGCGATTGATTTCTTTGATAATTTACCGCGTATTCGTTCTAAATTACAAACAATCTTTGATGTTGGATTAGGTTATGTAAAATTAGGACAAAGTGCAACAACACTTTCGGGTGGAGAAGCACAACGTGTGAAACTTGCGAGTGAGCTTCAAAAGAAAGCAACCGGTAAAACAGTTTATATTTTAGATGAACCAACAACTGGTTTACATAGTCATGATGTTGCAAGACTTATTGACGTTTTAAATCGTATTGTTGATCAGGGGGATACTGTGATTGTTATTGAACACAACTTAGATGTCATTAAAGTTGCAGATCATATTATTGATTTGGGATTGGAAGGTGGCGACAATGGTGGTACAATAGTTGTGTCAGGAACACCTGAAAAAGTCGCTCGTTGTGAAGAAAGTCATACAGGACGTTTCTTGAAGAAAGTGTTAGAGTAGGAGGATAGACATGGGTAAATCAGTAAAACTGAAAGATTTGTTAAAGGAACCAACATTTGTACGTGTTTCAGGCGATGAGAAATCTATGGAAAGAGAAGTCTTTGTGCCTGAATTAAATCGTCCAGGTTTTGAACTTGCAGGTTTTTTTAAACATACAGATTTTCGTAGAATTATTTTATTAGGTGAAAAGGAAATGGCTTTTATTTCTGAAATGACAAAGGAAAGTCAATTAGCATGTTTTTCTAAATTAACCAATGATGAAACACCTTGTATTATTATAGCAAAGGGATATGATTCTCCTGAAATTTTAAAGAATATTGCTATGAAAAGGAATTTCCCTATTTTTGAAACAAAACAAGCTACAGGACGTGTATCTGTTGATTTAACAGGAACATTAGATGAAGTATTAGCAGCTGAAACTTTGATTCATGGGGTTTTCTTAAATATCTATGGTAAAGGTGTTGTGATTCGTGGAGATAGTGGAATTGGAAAGTCAGAAATTGCCTTAGAATTGATTAAAAGAGGACATTTATTGATTGCAGATGATGCGATTGAACTTTATCATATTGCCCAAGGGATTGTTGGAAAAGCACCTGAAGTGTTAAAGAATTTGCTTGAAATTCGTGGGATTGGAGTTATTGATGTTTCTAAGATGTTCGGTGTAGCTTCTATTTTACCTAGAGATAATGTAGAAATGATTATTCAATTAGAAAGATGGCTTCCATCTCGTGAATATACACGTATTGGAATTGAGGAAGATAATACAACTGAGGAAATTTTAGGAGTTGATATTCCTAAAATTGTTGTACCAGTTACTGGTGGTAGAAGTATGTCAGCGATTATTGAAGCAGCAGTTATGAATATGCAATTAAAAGATTCAGGTTTTGATTCTAGTAAAGAGTTTGTCAATCGTATTTTAGAAAATATCAAGAGTAAATCAAATCTATGAGATTTTTTGAGAATTTTCATACTTTTGTATCTATTGGACCAATTCAGATTCAATGGTATGCAGTATGTATTCTTTTAGGTGCAACATTTTCATATTTCTTAGCTCAATATCGTTTTAAACAACTTGGTTATGATAAGGAAATCTTATCAGATTACTTTTTCTCAGTTTTATTTATAGGTATTATCGGTGCACGTATTTGGTATGTGATTTTCACATTTGATCAATATGTAGCTGAACCTTTAGAAATCTTCATGATTTGGCATGGAGGACTTGCAATCCAAGGTGGCTTGATTGCTGGACTTGTTTATAGTTATTATTTCTTTAAGAAAAAGAATATTCCTTTCTTTGTGGCAGGAGATGCTATATTACCAGGTGTCTTAATTGCTCAAGCTTGTGGAAGATGGGGGAATTTCTTTAATCATGAAGCTTTTGGTGGAGAAGTTTCTTTAGAATTTTTACAATCTTTACATTTACCACAGTTTATTATTGATAATATGTATATTCAAGGTGCGTATCATCATCCTACATTTATATATGAATCTATTGGAAATGTTATTGCTTTTTTAATTATTATCTTTGTAATTAGAAAATTTCAAAAACATACAGGAATGCAATTCTTTGGTTATTTCTTATTGTATGGTATTGTCAGATTTCCAGTGGAAGGTATGCGTACAGATAGTTTGATGCTAGGACCTATTCGTATGGCACAGTTAGTATCTATTATCTTTGTGATTATAGGTATTCTTGGTATGATTTATATACATCGTTATGGTGATAAGTGCATCAATAATGAAATTCAATAATGTAAAAGACCATATTCTATGCTGGGATATGGTTTTCTTATTGCTAATTTTTCATATAAAAATATTTCATTTGAGAATTGCTCATGGTATAATATAGAAGTCTTGAGAGACAAATCACTGACGAGTGATTAGGTGTGGACGCACATCGGTAGATGTCTACAATTGCATTAATAAAACGGAGGATGACGATGAAACTTATGGCAAACAAAGCGAAAGTGGAGGATGCCAGCGAATAGGAGGAAGAACACATGGAATACTTAGTTATTCTTATTGTGATTCTTGTGTTAATAAATAATTCAACTCATTAGTGATGTGTTATTTTTATTGATACACTCTAGAATGATCATCTAGAGTTTCAAATATTCATGGTGATCCTCCAAAAGAAAAAAAGGGACGAAGTAGCAGCTTCTCCCTTTTCTTCTTATTATCATAAATAAAATACTATGATAATAAAGTGATCATTTTTCAATATTCATAGTCATCCTTGACATCATTATTATACCCACATCCATAGTTACTTGTCAACTATTCACTATTTTCCTTTGACATTTTATAGAACACAAAAATGAGTCTTCTGTTTTCATATTTTATGTTTTATAGTATAATAGATATGAGGTGATTTGAGTGGATTATACGAAACGTATTATTGATCAATATCATGATAATCAAGAGTTATATCGTTCTTTAAAAAGAGATATTCTTGATATTTTAGGAAGAATTATAGAAACACATGGTTTTCGTATTTCAAATATGGCTTTACGCATTAAAGATGAAGAAGCTTTAGAAAAGAAAATTATGTATAAGAATAAATATCGAAATATTAATGAGATTACTGATGTTGTAGCAGCAAGGATTATTACATTGTTTGAAAATGATGTTGATCGTATTTATGAATGTGTGAAACAAAATTTTGATATTATTGAGTATAATGATAAAAGAAAAAAGAATTATGATGATCGTATTGATTTTGGGTATAATTCTTTACATTTATTGATTAAGTTTAATGATGAGAGATGTCAATTAAT
>CALDMQ010000292.1 GCA_937917505.1 uncultured Erysipelotrichaceae bacterium
AAAAAGAATATTCAAATAGATACAAAGACACAGATTTTTGTCTTTATAAAACATATACATACGAAGATGTTTGTAGATTATTGAACTGGGAAACTAATGTTGTTGCGCAAAATATTGGCGGATATAAATACGATCAAAAAACTAAAACTTTACCTGTTTTTGTAAATTATGATAAAGAAGAAGGAATTAAAGATTCAATAAATTATAATGACCATTTTGTTAATCCGCATACATTAATTTGTATGTCAAAATCAGGGGATGGTAAAGACTCTGCTAGAGTAAAATATTTTAAAGATAGTGAGAAAAACAATACAGAAATTCACATGTTTATTAGAAAGAATAAAGATGATAAAAAAAGTAAAGAATTTTATTATTTAGGGAAAACGAAAGTGAAGAAAATTATAGAAACAGTAATGCCTAAAAATAATAAAATAATTTGTGAAATCCACCATACTTTAGATGTAACTGTTCGTAAAGATATATATGATTATTTTGTAGAAAATTAACACAAAAAAGTTACCGCATAACCACATGAATATTTAAATTGCCAACATTTTTAACAAGACACCTCGTCTTGTTTTTTTATCCTCTTTATACTATCCATTCTGTAAACTTTTGTATTACAAAAGAATACTAGATAAATGTTTAAGCAGTATCAAACTAGTATCAACTTCTTTCCTAAAATAGAAAAAAGCCCGATTTTATCGGACTTTTTTACATTCTATTTACTATTCCCATTCTATTGTCGCAATTGGCTTAGGACTTAAGTCATACAATACTCTACATACACCATCAACTTCACTTAAAATTCTATCAGTAATACGATTTAAAATCGCATAATCAATTTCAGGTACAGTACAATGCATTGCATCTACAGTATTGACAGCACGGATAATCACAGGCCAGAAATCTAAACGTTTCCCATCTTTTACACCAGTAGAAGTGAAATCAGGCACAACAGTAAAGAATTGCCAAACTTTGTCAGTTAACCCAGCTTTATCAAATTCTTCTCTTAAAATCGCATCAGATTCTCTTAATGCATGTAATCTATCTCTTGTGATAGCACCTAAGCATCTTACACCAAGACCAGGTCCTGGGAATGGTTGTCTATCTACCATGCTTGATGGTAATCCTAATGCTTTACCAACAACACGTACTTCATCTTTGTATAATAACTTCACTGGTTCTACTAAACCTTCAAATTTGAAATCTTCTGGTAAACCACCAACATTATGATGAGCTTTCACTCCATTACTTTCTAAGATATCTGGATAGATAGTTCCTTGAGCTAAGAAAGAAATTCCTTCTAGCTTTTCAGTTTCTTCTTCAAAAACTCTAACAAACTCTCCCCCAATAATCTTTCTCTTTGTTTCAGGATCAGCAACACCTTTTAGTAAATCTAAGAAACGATCTGTCGCATCAATATAAATTAAGTTTGCATCTAATTCACCTTGGAACATTTCAATAACTTGTTCACTTTCACCCTTACGCATCAATCCATGATTCACATGTACACAAACCAATTGTTTCCCAATGGCTTTAATTAACAATGCAGCCACAACAGAACTATCAACTCCACCAGATAAAGCCAATAAAACTTTCTTGTCACCAACTTGTTCTCTTACCAAACGCACTTGTTCATCAATAAAAGCTTCAGCCAACTTTGGAGTTGTAATTCTTTCCATTGATTCAGGTCTTACATCTAAACTCATACTCTTATCTCCTTTATTCTTTATTATTTTTTAATCAGTATAGTTATCAAAATATCCTTGCACTAAAACAATTGGAGTTCCTTTATCACCAGAACCACTTGTTAAATCACATAAAGAACCAATCAAATCAGTTAACTGTCTTGGAGTCGTTCCTTGAGAAGCCATGTTACCAACAAGATCAGCATCTTTCTTCTTAATACTATTTGCAATAGCCTCTTTTAAAGCCTCACCACTTAAATCCTTAAAATCATTATCAGCTAAATATTTTAACTTCAACTCATTAGGAGTTCCAACTAACCCACTTGTAAACGCAGGTGAAACAACAGGATCAGCTAATTCCCAAATCTTACCTTGAGGATCTTTAAAAGCACCATCACCATAAACCATAACTTCTACATGTTTACCAGTTGCTTCTAAAATTTGACTTTGAATATCTTCAACCAAATCTTGACATTCCTTAGGGAATAACTTAATTGTATCTTCAGTAGATTTATTAGAACCTAATAAACCATATTTTGCATTATATCCACTACCATTCACAGAAGCTGTTAAAATATCATCCATACCACAAACAACCTTCGCACCATTTTCCATCAAAATACGTTTAGTACGTGCTCTTGTATGAATATCGCAATTCACAATACAATCAGTATATTTTAAAATTTCTTTTGCTTGATTTGCAAAAACAATTTCTACTTCAGCACCCATCTCTTGAATCAAATCACCATAGTATTTTACATAATCCACGCCAGTAAATTCATGTACACCATAGCCAAATAATTCACGATATTTTTCTAAAGATAAAACATCACTATAAGGATTGATTCCAGCTTCATCTAATTGATCATATGTAAGTAATGCGTTTCCTACTTCATCACTAGGATAACTTAACATTAACACAACTTTCTTTGCCCCTTTAGCAATCCCTTTTAAACAAATTGCAAAACGGTTTCTTGATAAAATAGGGAAAATAACACCAATTGTTT
>CALDMQ010000293.1 GCA_937917505.1 uncultured Erysipelotrichaceae bacterium
AACACAGGATGGGTTGGTGGATTATGTGGTGTAGGAAAACGTATTTCACTCAAATATACGCATGCAATGATTAATGCTGCTGTGAATGGAGAACTTGATTTTGTAGCTTATGAAACAGATCCATTCTTTAACTTGAATATTCCAAAGTTTTGTCCGGGTATTCCTCAAGAATTATTAAATCCTAAAACAACATGGTTAGATAAAGATCCTTATGATAAAACTGCTCAAAAACTTGTGAAAATGTTTCAAGATAATTTTGAGCAATATACAAACTTCCCAGATGAAGTTATTCAATCAGGTCCAGGTGGAAAGAAATAAAAAGAGTCCTCAAGGAAAAAACCTTGAGGATTTGCTTTTATGCTGATTCTTTTTCTAGAAGTTCTATCCATCTTTCACTTTCTTCTTCTAATTGTAATGATGCTTCATCTCTTTGAGACGTTAGAGATTGGATGGTTTGGAAATCGGTTGTTTCATTCATCTGATTTTCTAAATCTTGAATCATCTTTTCAAGAATAGGAATATGTTGTTCAAGATGTTCGAGTTCTTGTTTTTCTTTGTAGGATAGTTTGATTTTCTTAACTTTGTTTTGACGATATTCTTTTTCTTTGTTGACTTTTGGTTTATTAACTGTCTTTAATTCCATGTATTGACTATACCCACCGATATGTTTAATGATATGATGATCTTGAAAGGCAAAAAGAACATCACAAATACGATCTAAGAAATAACGATCATGAGATACTGTAATAATAATTCCTGGAAAACTATCAAGATAATCCTCTAAAATTTGTAAGGTTGTAATATCTAAATCATTAGTGGGGTCATCTAATAATAAAACATTAGGGGCTTCCATTAAGACTTTTAATAAATAAAGACGGCGTTTTTCTCCGCCTGACAATCTTCCAATTGGTGTGTATTGCATATTGGAATCAAAAAGAAATTTTTCACACATTTGTTTTGCACTTAATTGACCTTGAGATGTATTTAAAACTTGTGATGTTTCTTTGATATAATTAATCACACGCATTTGTGGATTCATATCACCATGACCTTGTTTGAAATAACCAATGTGAACTGTATCACCTAAAATGACTTCACCTTGAGTTGGTTTGATTATACCGGCAATGATGTTTAGTAACGTCGATTTTCCACAACCATTATGTCCTAATATACCAATACGATCATGATGTTTGAAATGATAAGAAAAAGGCACGAATAAAGTTTGATGATTAAACGACATAGTAATATCATTTAACTCAATTGTTTTCTTTCCTAAACGAGAACTGACATGAATCATTTCAACATCTTGAATTCTTTGAACATCACTTTGCTTGCTAAGGTCTTCAAAACGTTGTAAACGATCTTTGCTTTTGGTTGTACGTGCTTGCACACCTGCTTTGACCCATTCTAATTCCTTTTTTAAAAAGAGTTTTCTTTTTCTTTCGTTTGCAAGTGCAATTTCTTCTCTTTTTGCTTTTTGTTCAATGAATGAGGAATAATTAGCTTCGTAAGTATAAATCTTTTGACGGTCTAACTCATAGATTTTGTTTGTGATTCGTTCTAAAAAATAACGGTCGTGAGTAACCATAAAAAGTCCTTTGTTCCATTTGATTAAATATTTTTCTAAATATTCAATCATTTCATTATCAAGGTGGTTGGTAGGTTCATCTAATAACAAAAGATCACATGGCTTTAAAAGTGTGATTGCTAAAGCAACACGTTTTCTTTGTCCACCTGATAATTCTTTGATTGCTTGATCGTAATGAATAATGCCTAATTTATTTAACATTGCTTTAACTTCATAATCAGGAACAGTTTTATCAACGATTTTATAAACTTGATCAATGACAGAAAGATGATCATTAAAATCAGGATTTTGAGGAAGGTAACTGATTGTGAGATCTTTCTTTTTGTTGATTTTTCCTTGATAGTCTTCTTGATTTGCTAGAATTTTTAATAACGTTGATTTCCCTGTACCATTGATACCAATTAAAGCAATTTTATCTGTATCTTCAATTGTAAAAGAAACATTGTCTAAGATGCATTTCACTGCATTGTATTTTGTAAGATGTGTTGCACTTATTAACATAATCATTCTCCTTGTGAAACTATTTCATGTCTTTTCATTTTGTAAATAACAAGCTATAATGTATTTGAAGGAAGTGCTATTTGTGAAAATCATACTAATCATTTTAAAATCACCAATCATTTTAATAAGATGGTTGTTTCATAAAGAAATGAGTGGTGAAGAATTTGAAGAATATGCAATGAAATTGTTAAAAAAGAATGGCTATAAAAATGTAACATTAACTAAAAAGAGTCATGATTATGGCGTTGATATACTTGCTAAGAAAAAGAAGAAAACCTATGCGATTCAATGTAAATATTATAGCAAGCCTGTAGGTGTATCAGCAATCCAACAAGCTTATGCAGGATGTGAATACTATGGTTATGATATTCCTGTTGTGATGACGAATCAAACTTTTACAAGACAAGCTATTGCTTTGGCACAAGCAAATCATGTTTATTTATGGGATCAAGATATGCTTAAACAACTTAAAAGAAAAGGAAGATTTCGTTCTTTATTTATAAGAAAACATGAAGTAAAAGATATTCATCCTTATCATGATTTAATTTATCTAATGCTTGAAGAAGGTTATGTGTCTAGAGAACTCTTAAAAGATTGTTTTCATTATAGTGATGAAAAAGTAACGTATGTTTTAGATGATTTACAATTTTATGATTTGATTTCTCCTGAAGATAATTATGGAGTTTGTGATTTGTATTTTTCAAGTTATGAAGAAGCTATGGCTAATTTAGCAGATTAAATTATTTTGTGTTATAATAAGAGTGGGTGATAGATTATGAAAACTGTGCGTATAAAAGATGTCATGAAAGCTATTGATGCATTGACAGGAGATATTGTAGTGTTTTTTGATAAGGATGCTTATCGTTTTCTTTATATTCCAAAAGAGTCACAAAAACAAATCAATCAATGTCTTATGAGTAGAAATATGATACAATTTTTAACTTTACAAGATATTCCTTTTATAGAGATTAGAGAAAAGTTTATTGCGACTTTATCTGGGAATTTGAAAAAAGAATTTGAAAATGCTTTTGTAGGAGAATCACGTTTATTAAGGTTTAAAAAGACTTTATCTAAAACACATCAGTGGGAAGAATTTAATAGTTTTGAGTATGAAAAATATAAACAATTAGCACGTATTTGGTGTGAGTACAATCATATTCCTTATTGTTAATGGTAGGTGAGATTTATGTGAAAATAAATCTCATTTTTTAATGTGTTTTAAAAAATGTTGTATATATGAGTGTTTTTTGGTATGATATGTCTATCGTTTAAGAAAATGATTTCTTATATTAAGGGGAAATATTAAGAAAATAAAGTGTTAAAAAGAAATTTTTAAACGATTTTTTATTTTTGTAAAGGAGGAAAATAGAATGGATAAACCAGGAAATTCTAAAAAAATTGTTTGGTATAACCTTGCATTTATGGCGTTTTCAACAGTTTGGGGATTTGGTAACGTATTAAATGGTTATATCTTTTTTAACGGAATTCAAGTTATCTTCAGTTGGATTTTAATGTTCGCACTTTATTTTGTGCCTTATGCATTAATGGTTGGGGAACTTGGGTCAGCATTTAAAAACTCTGGCGGAGGAGTGAGTTCATGGATTCATGAAACAATCAGTCCTAAAATGGCATATTATGCTGGGTGGACTTATTGGGCATGTCATGTTACATACATCGCTAGTAAAGGTAGTGGAGGATTGAAAGCATTAAGTTGGATGGTTTTCCAAAATGGTGAAACATATGCAACTTTTGATACAAAGTTAGTGCAATTTGCAACTTTGGGTGTTCTCTTATTCTTTTGTTGGGTTGCAAGTCGTGGATTAAATCCATTAAAGAAATTAGCAACAATTGCAGGGACAAGTATGTTTGTTATGTCAATCTTATACATCGTTATGATGTTTGCAGCTCCTGCAATTAATCCAAATGGTGGATATTTATCTATGGACTTTAGCTGGAAAAACTTAATTCCACAATTTAATGTTGGATATTTTACATCTTTATCAATCCTAGTCTTTGCGGTTGGTGGATGTGAAAAAATTTCTCCATATGTTAATAAAGTGGAAAATCCATCTAAGGGATTCCCTAAAGGTATGATTGCATTAGCAATTATGGTTATGATTTGTGCAATTTTAGGAACAGTTGCTATGGGTATGATGTTTGATCCTGCTGATATTGCAGCAAATTTTGATTCTTATAATGCAAATGGTTCTTATTGGGCATTCCAAAAGTTAGGTGAGAATTATGGTATGGGTAATATTTTAATGATTATTTATGCAGCATGTAATGCGATTGGACAATTCTCTACTTTGGTATTAAGTATTGATGCACCACTTAGAATGTTGTTAGATAACAAAGATGCTCGTGAATTCATTCCTACAAAATTATTAAAGAAAAACAAATATGGTGCTTATATTAATGGTATTTGGATGGTCGCTATTTTATCTGGGTCAATCATTTTAATTCAAGCTTTAGTACCTAACTCAGATGTTGTCTTACGTCAATTAACACAATTGAACTCTGTCACTATGCCAATGCGTTATTTATGGGTGTTTGCAGCGTACATTGCTTTACGTTTAGCTAAGAACAAGTTTAATCCTGAATATAGATTTGTTAAAAATCAAAATATAGCACTAATTGCTGGTGGTTGGTGCTTCTTTGTGACTGCATTCTGTTGTTTATTTGGAATGTACAAAGAAGGAGATATGTTTATTACTGTATTAAATGTTGCGACTCCTGTTGTCTTAACAGCATTAGGTTTAATTCTACCTGCTATTAAGAAAAGAGAAACAGCTCAATAAAAAATAAATTCTTTGCATATCCTTTCGGTTTACCGAAAGGATATGTTATAATATTCAGGAAAAGATGAGGAGGTATAAATGATGTATAAACAAGTATCTAAAGAATTATTAGATTTTCTTCAAAAATCTCCTACTGCATTTCATGCGGTAGAAACAATTGAAAATGAATTACAACAAAATGGTTATGAAAAATTATTGGAAGGACAAGTATGGCAAATTGCACCTGGTGGAAAATACTATGTAACGAGAAATAATACAAGTATTATTGCTTTTCATGTTGGAACGAAGTTAGAAAATTATAGTTTTAATGTTGCGGCTTCTCATAGTGATTATCCAACTTTCAAAATTAAAGAAAATGCGGAAATTGAAGTGAGAGGAAAATATACACAATTAAATACTGAAGGATATGGTGGTATGTTATGTGCACCATGGTTTGATAGACCTTTATCAATCGCAGGACGTGTTCTTGTCAAGGATGGTCAAAGTATTGTGACTAAACTTTTAAACATTGATCGTGATTTGGTGTTGATTCCTAATGTTGCGATTCATATGAATAGAGGTGTGAATGATGGTTATGCATACAATAAACAAGTCGATATGTTGCCATTATTTGGTGGATCTGAAACTCAAAAAGGTGATTTTAAGAAACTGATTGCAAGCGAGTTAGGAGTTTGTGAAGAAGATATTTATGGAAGTGATTTGTATTTATATAGTCGTGTTGCTCCATCTATTTGGGGATTGCACGAAGAATATATTTCGGCTCCTCATTTAGATGATTTGCAATGTGGATTTACAACATTGAAAGGTTTCTTGAATGGGTATAACGATGAATCTATTAATGTTTATGCTTGCTTTGATAATGAAGAAGTTGGTTCTGGAACAAAACAAGGTGCAGCTTCTACATTCTTATATGATGTATTAGTGAGAATTAATAAAGCTTTAGGTAAAGATGAAGAGGATTATTATCGTGCATTAGCTGGAAGTTTTATGTTAAGTGCTGATAATGCTCATGCGGTTCACCCAAATCATCCTGAATTAACTGATGTGAATAATTGTGTTTATATGAATGAAGGTGTGGTTATAAAATCACATGCTGGTCAAAAATATACAAGTGATGGAGTAAGTATAGCTATTTTTAAATCATTATGTGAAAAAGCGAATGTTCCTGTTCAATTCTTTGCTAATCGTTCTGATGTTGTTGGTGGAAGTACATTAGGAAATATTGCAATGGCACAAGTATCAATGAATAGTGTTGACATTGGTTTACCGCAACTTGCTATGCATTCAAGTTATGAAACAGCAGGTATTAAGGATACATATTATATGATTCAAGTGGTTACTGAATTCTTTAATTCACATATCAGTGAAATGGGTTCTCATGAATTAAAGGTTACAAAATAATGAAGAGTAAAGAAAAATCATTTGACTTGTTTTATGAGAATGAAATGAAAGCAAAATCGTTAAATGAGGATTATGATAAAGTTTTCTTAGATATTGTCAATTATGTTTCAAGACATCAAAAGGATATTACAAAAGCCAATATCTTGCTTTCATATGTTGTTGATCAAATGCTTGAACATCAAATGAATATTGGTGATGTAAATAAATTGATTGATAAAGGAATGAAAGAATATAT
>CALDMQ010000294.1 GCA_937917505.1 uncultured Erysipelotrichaceae bacterium
GTATATCTTACGTAATCATGAAGTTATTGAACTGGCATCATCGTCTTTGCCTATGGGTATTGTGTCTCCTTTAGAAGTATCAAGTGATCATTATAAACTTAGAGAAGGGGATTTGTTAATGATGTTAAGTGATGGTTTCCCTCAAGAATTTTATGATTTTCTAGTGGAGAATGAATATATGATTGGTGACGAACATCCTAAAGATATTGCTCAAATTTTAATGCGACTTGCGAGTGATCAAGAAATCAATGATGACATGACATTATTAATATTGAAATTATGTAAACAATAAATCCCAAAATAATTGGGATTTTTGTTTACATTTGTTATAATGGGAATTGGAAATATTATGTGATAGGAGTATCGGGTGGTTGTGATTCGATGTTTCTTTTAGATACTTTAAGGCAAGAGGGGTATCACTTGTTAGTAGCTCATGTGAATTATAATTATCGAGAGGATAGTTATGTGGATTATGAGTTGGTGAGTGAATATTGTGCAAAGTATGGGATTCCTTTTTATTATAAAGCGTTTCATCATGAAGATTATGAAACGGGAAATTTTCAAGAAACAGCACGTACTTTACGTTATACGTTCTATCAAGAAATCTATAAATTGTATAATTGTGAAGGTGTGATTTTAGGACATCATTTAGACGATAATTTAGAAACAATCTATATGCAGTTACAACGTCATAATACTGCGCATTATCTAGGTATTAAACAACAAAATATTGTGCAAGATATGAATGTGATAAGACCTTTGATTCATTGTTATAAAGGTGAAATATTAGAAGCGTGTCATCAAAAAAACATACCTTATCATGATGATTACACGAATTTTGAGACAGAGTTTGAAAGAGATCGTATACGTAATACGATTATGAATCATTATACATTAAAACAAAAACAAGATTTAATTTTAAAAGCAAAAGAACATAATAAACGTATAGAGTGTTTAGAGGAAAAAGTGGATTTTTATTATCGATTGTATTTAGAAGATGGGCAAATTTATTATTATTTGATTCCTAAAGAGTTAAGAGATATTTTTTTATATTTGATTTTAAAAGATGTCATGCCTCCTCAATTAATTTCTCAAGCATTAATTGATGAGATTAAGCATCAAATTGACAGTGTGAAACCAAATATACAAATGAACCTTCCAGTTAATTATCTGTTCATAAAAGAATATGATAATATCTACATTATCAATAAAGATAAAACTAAAGCTTATCATTATGAATTTAATGAATTTGTTCATTTTGGTTGTGATTATTTTCATCTTCTAGATAATGGACATGTAAATGAGGGAGTTTATCTTTCAAAAGAAGATTATCCAATTACAATTCGTACAATGAAAGAGGGAGATAGTATTATGACATCTTCTGGTACGAAGAAATTATCACGTCTTTTTATCAATGCTAAGATTCCGGTTTTAAAACGAAAAACTTGGCCTGTTGTTTTAAATAAAGACAATACGATTATTTTAGTTCCTCATATTGCAAAAAACATTGATTATTTAACTACAAAACCAAATGTTTTTGTGATAAAATAGATTGACCGAAGGAGTGAATGAGATGCATAAAGATGTTCAAGAGATATTATATACACAAGATGAGATTACTCAAAAATGTAAAGAATTAGGAAAGGTGATTGTTAATGATTATCAAGATAAGCAAGTCATCTTAATTGGTTTGTTAAAGGGGTCTGTGCCTTTTTTAGCAGAGTTATCTAAGTTTATTGATTTAGATGTGACATTTGATTATATGGATGTGAGTAGTTATGAAGGTGTTGAATCACGTACAGTAACTATTAAAAAAGATATTGATCAAGATGTGAAAGGAAAACATATTTTACTTGTAGAGGATATTTTAGATACTGGAAAAACATTAAGTACAGTGAAGGCGATGTTTGAAGAACGTGGAGCTAAAAGTGTTGAGATTGTGACAATGCTCGATAAGTCGGAATGTCGTCAATTTCCAATTGAAGCGAAATATGTAGGTTATCAAATTCCTAATGCTTTTGTGGTAGGATTTGGATTAGATTATGATGAGAAGTATAGAAATTTACCATATGTGGGTATTTTAAAAGAAGAAGTCTATAAATAAGGAGAGTTTATGAACGATAAGAATAAAAGTTTATTTAAAGCCATTGGACCATGGGTGGCAGTGTTAATACTTTTAAGTTTGTTGGTTCCTTTGTTGAGTCCTGGACGTTCAACGGAAGTGAATTACAATGAATTTATTTCAATTGTGGAAAAAGAAAAAGTTACTGAAATGCAAATAACACCAAGTGTTTATGTCACAACTATTGAAGGGGTGTATGAAGCAAAAGAAAAGGGTAAAGATGTTCAAGTGACTTTTGAAACAAACATTCCTAATACTGATGAAGAAACAAATTCTTTAATGCAATTATTAGATGATAAGGGTATTAAAGTGACTGTATTGGATTTACAAAAGGAAAATATGGTTAAGAATACGATTTTAAATCTTATTCCTTATGTAATCCTTATCGGTGGTATGATTTTCATGTTTAAAATGATTGGTGGCGGTGGTGGAGGTGCCAACGCGAAAGCCTTTGATTTTGGAAACTCACGTGCTAAATTAGAAAAAGATAGTAAAACACGTTTTAGTGATGTAGCTGGTGCAGATGAAGAAAAAGAAGAATTAAAAGAATTAGTTGAATTCTTGAAATCTCCTAGAAAATTTGCAAATATGGGAGCAAAAATTCCTAGAGGTGTGCTTTTAGTAGGGCCACCAGGTACTGGGAAAACATTATTGGCTAGAGCAGTTGCTGGTGAAGCTAATGTTCAATTCTATTCAATTTCTGGGTCTGAATTCGTAGAAATGTTTGTTGGGGTTGGTGCTGGACGTGTGCGTGATATGTTTAAGAAAGCAAAACAAACAGCTCCATGTATTATCTTTATTGATGAAATCGATGCAGTAGGTCGTCAAAGAGGATCAGGTATCGGTGGTGGACATGATGAACGTGAACAAACATTGAACCAGTTATTAGTTGAAATGGATGGATTTAGTGGGAATGAAGGAATTATCATTCTTGCGGCTACAAACCGTGCTGATGTTCTTGATCCTGCTTTGCTTCGTCCAGGTCGTTTTGATAGACAAATTCAAGTTGCAAATCCTGATAAGAAAGCAAGAGCTGAAATTCTTGAAGTGCATGCAAGAAATAAACATTTTGCGCCTGATGTGAATTTCAATAACGTTGCTCAACGTACACCAGGATTCTCTGGGGCTGAACTTTCTAACGTATTAAACGAAGCAGCATTATTAGCTGTTAGACAAGGTCATCAATTAATTACAAATGAAGATGTTGATGAAGCGATTGACCGTGTGATTGGTGGGCC
>CALDMQ010000295.1 GCA_937917505.1 uncultured Erysipelotrichaceae bacterium
TGTTTAGTGAACTTAGAAGATATGCTACAAAATGGAACTGTGATTAGTGAAACAATGATTGAAAGACCTAGAAGTTTTTCTACTGCATGTAATATTGCAACACAAATCATTGCTCAAGTGGCAAGTTCTCAATATGGCGGACAAAGTATTACATTATCTCATCTTGCTCCTTTTGTTGATGTGAGTCGTCAAAAATTAAGAAAAGAAGTTAAAGAAGAAATGCAAAAAACTGGTGTTGAAGTCACAGAAGAAGAAGTTAATAAGATTGCGGAACTTCGTGTGCGTGAAGAAATTAGACGTGGAGTTCAAACAATTCAATATCAAGTTGTGACTTTAATGACAACAAATGGTCAAGCTCCATTTATCACTGTCTTTATGTATTTAAATGAGGTTGAAGATGGTCAAATAAAAGAAGATTTAGCTTTAATTATTGAAGAAACATTAAAACAAAGAATGCAAGGGGTTAAAAATGAAAAAGGTGTTTATGTGACACCAGCTTTCCCTAAACTTATTTATGTTTTAGAAGAAGATAATATTGAAGAAGGTAGCAAATATTATGCTTTAACTGAGTTAGCAGCAAGATGTACTGCTAAACGTATGGTACCTGATTATATTTCTGAAAAGATTATGAAAGGTTTAAAAGTTGATAAAAATGGGGATGGACAATGTTATCCATCTATGGGATGCCGTAGTTTCTTAACACCTTATGTTGATGAAAATGGAAAAGCAAAATATTATGGACGTTTTAACCAAGGGGTTGTGACAATTAATTTAGTTGATGTGGCTTGCTCATCTAAAGGTGATATGAAAGAATTTTGGCGTATTATGGATGAAAGATTAGATTTATGTTATCGTGCTTTAATGTGTCGTCATGAAAGATTATTAGGAACACCATCTGATGTTGCACCTATTTTATGGCAATATGGTGCTTTAGCAAGACTTAAAAAAGGTGAAGTCATTGATAAGTTATTATTTAATGGTTACTCAACAATTTCACTTGGATATGCAGGTTTATGTGAATGTGTGCATTATATGACAGGAAAATCACACACTGATCCTTCAGCAACACCATTTGCACTTGAAGTTATGCAACATTTAAATGATAGATGTAATGAATGGAAAGAAAAAGAAAATATTGATTTTAGTATTTATGGAACACCTATTGAATCAACTACTTATAAATTTGCAAAATGTTTACAAAAACGTTTTGGAAAAATTAAAGATGTAACAGATAAGAGTTATATTACAAACAGTTATCATGTTCATGTGACTGAAAATATTGATGCTTTTGCAAAATTAACATTCGAAGCACAATTCCAAAAACTATCTCCTGGTGGAGCAATCAGTTATGTAGAAGTTCCAAATATGCAAGATAATATTGATGCAGTTCTTGCGGTTATGAAACATATTTATAATCATATTATGTATGCTGAATTAAATACAAAGAGCGATTATTGTATGGAATGTGGTTATGATGGAGAAATTCAAATTAAAGAAGATGAAAATGGAAAATTGATTTGGAAATGTCCAAATTGTGGAAATACTGACCAAGATAAGATGAGTGTTGCAAGACGTACTTGTGGGTATATTGGAACACAATTCTGGAATCAAGGACGTACACAAGAAATTAAAGAACGTGTATTACATTTATAAAGCTTTTGTATATATAATCTAAGGAGAGCACTTGCTCTCTTTTTGAACTTAAAGTCAGTGTTTTTTGCTTTGAATAATGTGAGCACGATGGATGTAATAAACTGATTACATTAAAAAATTATAAATATATTAAATAATGATAGAAAAAATGAATGAAAGTGTTTTAAATAATTATATTGGCACACTGTAAATTGAATAAGAGGTGTGTGATTGAAATACATACGTAGTCTATATGATAGTTTGTTAAAACATTTGATTATAATATATGCTATATGATATTGATCGTTAATATTCAAAATTAAGAGCAGATATTCATATGCTGGAATCGTGTGGAGCTATGTCAAAGAATTTAGCAAATAGATTACGAGATTATTTTTTATAAGAAAAAAAAGAAAGTATTTTTGAAAATAGAAATTTAGATATAAATAGATAAAGAAAGGGGTATATTTATGTATTATGCAGATATAGCCAATGGGTTAGGGGTTCGTGTATCTTTGTTCGTTTCGGGGTGTACGCATCATTGTCCTGGGTGTTTTAATGAAATAGCATGGGATTTTCATTTTGGGGAAGAGTTTACTGAGGAAACATGTGGACGTATTTTAAAGGCATTAGCACCGAGTCATATTGCTGGTTTAACATTATTAGGTGGAGAACCAATGGAAATGAGTAATCAAGAAGGACTGTTACCACTTTTAAGAAAGATGAAAGAGATGTATCCAGATAAAAATGTTTGGTGCTATACTGGTTATCTTCTAGATGATTTGTTAGAAGGTGGATGTGTTCATACAGACATAACAGATGAATTATTGAGTTATATTGATGTTCTTGTTGATGGGAAATTTATGTTAGATAAGAAAAATATTCGTTTGAAATTTAGAGGTTCTGAAAATCAACGTATTATAATGTTAAAAGAAACTTTAAAATCAAAAAAAGTTGTTTTATGGGGAGAAAAATAATTTTTGGTATAATAAAGGTTCTTCTTCTTTTTGTCTAAAAAATGAAAATTTGGATTATAAAAGGTAACGAATTCCTAAAAATACTCTAGAAATTTGGGTATAAATTATATATAATGTAAAAAGGGTGAAAGGGGGACTCACTAAATGAAAGAAGGAATTAGAAAAGAGTATAAGAAATGTTATGATGCTTCTTCCAAACGTATTGATTTAGTAGATGTTCCAGAATTTAACTTTGTTATGATTGATGGTATAGGGAATCCTAATGTTGAAGAGTTTAAGTTAAAATCTGAAGCTTTATATATATTATCAAAAGCTATTAAAGATTTCTTTAAAGAGGAAATGGATTTATTGTATTTGATTTCTCCTCTTGAGGGATTATGGGATACTTATGATAATAGTCAATTTGATGTCACAAGAAAAAAGATGATTAAATTTAGATTGATGATTGCTCAACCAAAAGCATTAACAGATTCAATCTTTGAAAAGATTAAAGAACAAATAGCAACTAAAAAAGATAATCCATATATATTAGATGTTTATTTACAAAGAATGAAAGAAGGAAAATGTGTTCAAATGTTACATAGAGGAGCATATAACACAGAAATCAATACAACAAAACAAATTATGGAGTATATTACAATTCAAGGGATGAAATTGATTGGATTTCATCATGAGATTTATTTAAATGATCCTGAAAAAGTCGCAACAGAGAAATTAAAAACAATAGTTAGATATGCAATTGAAGAGGAAGGCGTTTAACCTTCTTCTTTTTTAAAAAGGAGGGAAATAGAATGCTTTGTGTGTCATGGAATGTTAATGGACTAAGAGCTTGTGTGAAAAAAGGTTTTGAAGATTTTTTTGAAGAGGTAAATGCTGATATATTTGCGATTCAAGAAACAAAGTTACAAAAAGATCAAATTGATTTAGAATTTAAAGGATATACTTCTTACTATAATGATGCGATAAAAAAGGGATATAGTGGCGTAGCAGTCTATACAAAGTTAAAACCAATGAATGTGGCTTATGGATTAGGTATAGAGGAACATGATC
>CALDMQ010000296.1 GCA_937917505.1 uncultured Erysipelotrichaceae bacterium
ACTAAGCCAATAACAACCTTATTGTAGAATATTGTTTTAGTTCAGTATTTATGATAAAATATTGAGGGGAGATGTGGTAATTATGTTTAAAAAGATTTTACAAAATGATATATATAAGAAACATCGTGAGTTAATACTTATGGCTATTGATTTATTTATTGTCTTTTTGTCATATGTATTAGCGTTGTGGACAAAGAATAATTTTTCCTTAGTGTTTGATGCGCAAGTTGAGGAAACTTTTTTATTAGCTGTAATGGGTATTGTTTTCATTGTTTATGCTTTTTGCTTTATTGTTTTTAAAGTGTATAAGAGTTTATGGAAATATATTGGTGTAGATGAGTTAATGAGATTAACTTTATCAAATGCTATAGCAACAATTCTTTTAATGGTTTTTATGGCTTATTTCTTAAAAAATAGCTTTTATGTCAGTGTGGATTTTATTGCGGGTATTTTAGCGTTAGTGTTAATGGCTGGTATACGAGTTGTTTATCGTTTGTTAAGACGTTTAGAAACTGCAGAAAATGCTATTGCTGGCCAAAGGATTGTGATTATTGGTGCTGGTGATGCAGGGAACTTATTATTAAAAGAAATCAAGCAAAATAAATTGTTAGGATATAAAATAGTTGGTTTTGTGGATGATGCAAAACAAGACATTATGATTGGCGGATATAAAGTTTTAGGATCAACAAATGATCTTAAAGAATTAAAAGAAAAGTATCAATTAGAAGGTGCTTTAATAGCAATATCTCATATCAATCAAATTGATTTAAGAAGAATTTATGATACATGTGTTGAAGCTGGTTTTCAAACAAAAATCATGAATTTCCAATTTAAAGATAATACGAAAAATAGTCATGTTGTGGCTGATATTAAGATTGAAGATTTACTTGGTAGAGGAGAAATCAAATTAGATCAAAGTGAAATTAGTTCATATCTTTCAGATAAAGTTGTAGCTGTTACAGGAGCTGGTGGATCTATTGGTTCTGAATTATGTAGACAACCAAGAAGATTATTATTAATTGATATTAACGAAAACTATTTATACATGTTAGAACAAGAATTTAAACGTAATGTTGAACATGGATTGATGAGTCAAAACATTGAAATTAAATCTTTGATTGCATCAATTAGAGAAAAGAAAGCTATTGATGAAATTTTTGAAAGACATCATCCAGAAGTTGTCTTCCATGCAGCAGCACATAAACATGTGCCACTTATGGAAACAAGACCAATGGAAGCAATAAAAAATAATGTTTTTGGTACATATAATGTGATTCAATCTTGTATTGAACATAAAGTCAAAAGATTTATTATGATTAGTACAGATAAAGCTGTAAATCCTACAAATGTTATGGGTGCTACAAAACGTATGACAGAAATGATTTTACAAGCTTATGGACATAATGGAGTAACAAAGATGTCGGCTGTAAGATTTGGGAATGTATTAGGATCTAATGGTTCTGTTATTCCTATCTTTAAGGAACAGATTGCTGAAGGTGGACCGATTACAATTACAAGTAAAGAAATTATTCGTTATTTTATGACAATTCCTGAGGCTGCACAACTTGTATTACAAGCTGGATATTATGCAGACAATGGAAATATCTTTGTTTTGGATATGGGAGAACCTGTTAAGATATTAGATTTAGCTGAAAAGATGATTCGTTTGGCTGGATTAGTTCCTTATGAAGATATTGATATTAAGGAAATTGGTTTAAGACCTGGTGAAAAGATGTTTGAAGAGTTGCGTCTTGATGGTGAAGACACAACAAAAACAAAGAATGATTTAATTTATAAGAATGCTCCATTAAATATTTCTATAGAAGATATAGAATGGCGTTTAGAGAAGTTAAAAGAAGTGATTAGTAAAGATGATGTTGCTCCACTAGAAATTAGAGAAACAATTTTAGATTTAATTATTACTGATGCTTCACAAAAGCAAGAATAATGTTGAATGTATGTTGCTTTCTTCATTTGATTGTGGTATTGTAACATAGATTTAAAACACAAATGAAATTGTATGATTTTGAGTTTTCAAGAATGCTGTAGAGGGAAATCGTTGCTTTGTCACGTTTGTCTTAAGGTATGGTCATAGATGAATGATTGAATATGTATTTTGTATAAAAAGGATATTCAATAGGCGAAGCCTACCCTTTTTTGGACAAAGGAGGCTATTTTGATGAATTGGTATGTGATTCAAGTGAGAAGTTCTCATGAAAAAGAAATTGCTAATAAATGTCGTTTTTTAATCAATAAAGAGATATTAAATGATTGTTTTATTCCTGAATATGTCACAAAAAAGAAGATGAAAGGTGAATGGAGGAATGTGAAAGATATATTGTTTAAAGGCTATGTCTTTTTAATAAGTAATCATATTGATGAACTTTATGTAGAACTTAAGAAAGTACCTGATTTAACAAAGATGATTGGTAAAAAGAAAGATATTATTTATCCATTAACAGATGGGGAAATAGAGTTTCTAAAGAGTTTTACAGATCAAGAACATATCGTCAATATGTCATGTGGATTCATCGAAGGACAGACCATACATATAAGTGAAGGACCATTACAAGGAAAAGAAGGACTTATTACTAAAATAGATAGACATAAAAGACTCGCATATATAACAGTGAATATATTTAACGAATCCATTACAGCAAAAGTAGGATTAGAAATCATCAGCAAGATTTAAATCTTGCTTTTTATTTTGGGGAGGAATAGAAGTGAATTTGTTAATCATTGGGGCTGGTGGTCATGGACAGTGTTGCATGAGCATTGCAGAGAGAATGAATATCTTTGATAAGATATCTTTCTTAGATGATGATGAAAGATATGAGTTAAGTGATGTTGTTGTAGGTAAGATAGAAGATTTAGAACATCTTACAAATGAGTATGATAGTGTCTTTGTTGCTATTGGAAATAATGAAGTGAGAAAGAAACTTTATGATAAAGCAAGACTATTAGGCTATAAGTTACCAATACTTATAGATCCTCATGCAAGTGTATCAAAGTATTGTTACATAGGAGAAGGAAGTGTTATCTTTCCATGTGCTGTGTTAGAAACAAACTGTCATGTATCTAAAGGATGTATTATATCAAGTAAT
>CALDMQ010000297.1 GCA_937917505.1 uncultured Erysipelotrichaceae bacterium
CCTTATCTCTATTATATGCTAAATTTAAAAAAAAGAAAGTCGAGGATGATTATGTACAAAATAATGAAAAGTATAGTGATATGTCTTTTGGTATGTTTTCTTATCCTTATAGGTTGGGGTTTTTATATAGGAAACTATTTTTATGACTACACATTAAATCCATATGCTTCTAAAAATATAGCAGAAAAGATGATGATTGATGAAACAAAGAAAAAAGAATCTCATGTATGGTTATCACAGAATAGTCATGATGTTTATATGAAGAGTGAAGATGGTTTAGATTTACATGGATATTGGATTGATCAAGGAAGTCAAGTTTGTGTTATTATGGTTCATGGTTATCGTAGTGATGGAGCGAGTATTTTAACGCCTATTAAGGAAATGAAAAAATGGGGATATAATTTGTTAATTCCTGATTTAAGAGGGCATGGACAAAGTGAGGGAGATTATATCGGAATGGGATGGGATGATCGTTTGGATATTTTAGAGTGGATTTCTTATATACTTGAAGATTCTCCTTATACAGATATTATTTTATATGGTGTATCTATGGGTGGAGCAACAGTATTAAATGCAACCGGTGAAGAATTACCAACTCAAGTGAAAGCAGTGATAGAAGATTGTAGTTATACACAGGTTTGGGATATTTTTAAAACTCATATAGATATGAATGAAATAGAAAGTACTTTAGCATTTCATTTAGCAAGTCTTGTGACAAAAATGAGGGCTGGTTATTTATTAGAGGAAGTGAGTCCAGTTGAACAAGTGAAAAAAAGCCATGTACCGACTTTGTTCATACATGGTGAAAAAGATGATTTTGTTCCTGTATCTATGGTTAAAGAGTTGTATCAAGCATGTAGTGCACCTAAAGAAAAACTCATTATTCCAGAGGCTCATCATGCCAATAGTTGTGCAGTAGATTCGAAGCTATATTTTTCTACCATTCAACGTTTTATAGAAAAGTATAGCCCATATGCATAGTTAACATCATCATATTTAATATCAGTAAACTATAACGAGAATGAGAAAAAAAGCGTATGCATAATAAGGTACTGATAATATCAACCATAAAAGACATCATTATCAAAGAGAAACAAGAAAAGAGACATACATGAAGACATAAATAAAAACTCCAAGTTCCAATCAAAAAGACTATATATTTTTGAAAATAAGCAATATGACGTATGCGTATCAATAATTCTAACTGATTATAAAAAAGAATACCTTGAAGGAAACTATATGCTTTGAGTTGATGAATTAATAAAAAACCACATAATGTAATCATAGAAAAACCAGGTTGAAAAAGTATTTCTATCATCATTTCTTTTGGTAAAAAGCATGAACCAAGACATATCAATATCCCATAACAAAGAATGGGTTTAATCCATTTGTAAAGAACCATTTTCTAAACGAAAACAAGCTGTAAAAGGAATGTCTTCAAGATAATCATGTGATGCAATGAGAATTGTTTTTCCTTGTTCATGTAATTGGGTAATAAGTTTACAAAAAGTATGAATAGCTTGTTCATCTAATCCTCTTGTTGGTTCGTCAAACATAATGACATTTTGATCTTCCATAATAGCTTGAATAATTCCTGCTTTTTGTTTCATACCTAAAGAATAATTTTTCATCTTTTCTTTACTTGTATAATCTAAGTGAAATAATGTACAGAGTTCTTCAATCCTTTGTTTGTTAGTATTGTGTTTTAAAGATGATAAAAAGTGTAAATTAAATTTTAATGATTCGTGTTCTAAAAAATGAGGGTTTTCAATCAAAGCACCGATATGGATAGATGGCGATGTGATGATTGTTCCACTATCATATTCTAATAATCCTGCAATAATCTTAAATAAAGTTGTCTTACCACAACCATTGATGCCATGTATATAAATCAAATCACCTTGTTTAATATGTAATGATAAATCATCTAATACAGGATGATAAAATGATTTTGTTAAATGTTCAATCTTTAGCATAGTAACCTCCTAAAAATAATATAACCAAAAAAAATGAAAGAGAAAATTAACAAAAATAGGTAAAGCAATATATAGAAAACGTTTATGTTTTCCTAATTGTAAATAAATCAAACTACATTCCAAACAAGTCATAGTGAGATTGACAATCATAAATAAGAAAGTATAGACAAACAGCTGACTTTCAATAACTGTAAAAAAGATATAATAACTACCATAAACGAATAAACAATAAACACATGCAAGAAAAATAACACTAAGATAAGAATTAGTTTCATAAGACTCTTTAGATAAACGTAAAATCAAAGGATTATGTATTTGATTCATACGATAAATATATTGATAAACAAAAAGTAAAAAAACAGGATTGACATAAACAGTTAAATAATGTGAATTAATTAAACAATAGGTATACGTATTTTTGCCCCATACGATTGGAGAGGCAATCAATAAAGCAACAACAAATACAATCAAGCGTTTATCTAATAAGCGAAAGAATTTAACCATAAATCGCTCTCCTTTTTTCTTGAATATAAGCAAGACATAAAATTACACATACATAAATGAAAGTGCATAGAATATACATCATCACGTGTGACATGCTTAAGGGATTATCTATGACACCTTCAATACCTAATCCAACAAAGTTTTGTATTTGAATGATATAGGCAAGATTATCTATAGGAATATAGATTTGTAAAAATGCCGGAAGTAAAACAAGCCCAATTCCAATAACAACACCTATACAGCGATAAACATAAACATTATGAATCCATGTACTTAAAGTCATAAGTAATGCTGATATGAGACTATATCCAAAAGCAGTCATAGGAATAAAAAGAAGTAAATTGATGATTTCGTGAGAAGATATTAATTGAGTAATCGCATGGTAGTGTTCTGGATAAATTGTATTTTGAAAAACAATTGGTAAATAAAAGATATGAATAACTACTAAAACAAGACATTCTATGAAAAAGACAATTATGAATGTCGTAAGGATATTAAAAAGGAAAGTATGTCTATAAAATTGTTTTTGTGTTATTCTGGTTTCTATCATATA
>CALDMQ010000298.1 GCA_937917505.1 uncultured Erysipelotrichaceae bacterium
AGATATTATTGTTTTCCATGCGGGAACAGCTTTTAAAGATGGAAATATTGTGACAAGTGGTGGTCGTGTTTTAAATATTTGTGCTTATGGTAAGGATTTAGAAGAGACAAGAGAAAAGGTTTATAAAGCTGCAAAAATGATTGATTTTGAAGGTAAATATTATCGTAAGGATATTGGTCTTCATTAAGGAGAGAAAAGATGAATAAAGTTTATCGTATATATGTAGAAAAAAGAAAAGATTATGCTGTTGAAGCAGATGAAATTTTAAATAATTTAAAGACGCAATTAAAGATGGATGCATTAACATCTTTAAGTGTTGTGAATCGTTATGATGTTCAAGGTGTCAGTGTTGATGTTTTAGAACAAGGAATTCCTACAATCTTAAGTGAACCTATGGTTGATGATGTTTATAAAGAAGAATATCCTATTGGTGATGCAAAAGCTTTCGCAATAGAATTTCTTCCAGGACAATACGATCAAAGAGCTGATGCTTGTGAACAATGTTTCCAACTTTTAACTGGTGAAAAATCTGTAAAAGTCAAATGTGCAAAATTAATTGTTTTACATGGTGATATGAATGATACTGATGTGAAACGTATTCAAGATTATTTAATTAATCCAGTTGATCAAAGATTAGCTTCTTTAGATAAACCAACTGATTTAGCAGATGAAGATGTTCATATTGAACCTGTTCCTGTGATTGATGGTTTTATTCAATTTAGTGATGATGAATTAAAACAATATATCAAAGATAATGGAATGGCAATGAACTATGATGATTTAAAAGTCACTCAAGATTATTTTAGAGATGAGGAAAAAAGAGATCCTACTGAAACAGAATTAAAAGTATTAGATACATATTGGTCTGATCATTGTCGTCATACAACATTTGCAACTATTATTACTGATTTAGATATTGAAAGTGGAGCATTTAAAGAAATCTTAGAAAAAGATGTAGAAGCTTATAAAACATCAAGACATGTTGTTTATGGTGTGGATACAAAACGTCCATTAACTTTAATGGATCTTGCAACTATTTCTATGAAGGAATTAAGAAAAACTGGATATTTAGATGATTTAGAAGTGTCTGAAGAAATCAATGCATGTTCAGTAGAATTAAAAATTCATACATCTGAAGGTGATGAAGATTGGTTATTAATGTTTAAAAACGAAACACATAACCATCCAACAGAAATTGAACCATTTGGTGGAGCAGCAACTTGCTTAGGTGGGGCTATTCGTGATCCTTTATCAGGACGTGCATATGTTTATCAATCTATGCGTATTACTGGTGCTGGTGATCCTCGTAAGTCGTTAGATGAAACAATGCAAGGGAAACTTCCACAAAGAAAGATTTGTCAAGAAGCAGCGCATGGTTTCTCTAGTTATGGTAACCAAATTGGTTTAACAACTGGTTATGTTCATGAAATCTATGATGATGGATATGTAGCTAAACGTATGGAAGTTGGAGCTGTTGTGGCAGCTGCACCAAAAGAACAAGTAAAACGTTTAGAACCATTAAAAGATCATATTGTCTTATTAATTGGTGGAAGAACTGGTCGTGATGGTATTGGTGGAGCAACAGGTTCATCAAAATCACATGAATTAAAAACTACAACAACAGCAGGTGCTGAAGTTCAAAAAGGAAACCCAGTTGAAGAAAGAAAAATTCAAAGATTATTTAGAAACAAGGCTGTTTCTGAAAAAATCGTACGTTGCAATGACTTTGGAGCAGGTGGAGTTTGTGTCGCAGTAGGTGAATTAGCACCTGGTCTAGACATTAATTTAGATGCTGTTTTAAAGAAATATGAAGGATTAACAGGAACTGAACTTGCGATTTCTGAATCACAAGAACGTATGGCTATTGTGATTGATGAAAAAGATGAAGCGTTTATTAAACAAGCTTGTATTGATGAAAACTTAGAAGTTGTTAGAGTTGCAGTAGTGACTGATAAAAATCGTTTAACAATGCATTATTTAGGACAAACTGTTGTTGATATTGATAGAGCATTCTTAGATAAGAATGGGGCTTCTCGTTATCAAAATATTGAAGTGAAGTTACCTGATTTTGAAAATACTCCTTTTGATGAAGTGAAACAAGATTCATTTGTAGAAACTTCAAAAGAAGTTTTAAGTCGTTTGTCTGTATGTGGTCAAAAAGGATTGGTTGAAAGATTTGACTCATCTATTGGTAATGGAACTGTTTTATCTCCATTTGGTGGTCAAACTTTAAGAACTGAAACTGAAGGTATGGCTGCATTAATTCCTGTTTTAGGAAAAGAAACAACAACTTGTTCATTGATGAGTTATGGTTATAATCCACTTATTTCTAAATGGTCTCCATATCATGGAGCAATGTATGCAATCATTGAATCTGTAGCGAAGATTGTTGCAATGGGTGGAGATTATCATACAATTCGTTTCTCTTTCCAAGAATATTTTGAAAAATTATTAGATGTACCTACA
>CALDMQ010000299.1 GCA_937917505.1 uncultured Erysipelotrichaceae bacterium
TTTCCTTACATTAAATAAAAATTTCAATAACCCTATTGGTCAAATTTCTCAACAAATCAATAGTGTTGCGATGGCACAAGCAGGAGCAAAACGTATTTTTGATTTATTAGATCAAGAAAGTGAAAAAGATGAAGGTGTTGTGACATTATGTCGTGTGGAATATATTGATGGTAAAATGCACGAAACAACAAAACGAACTGGTCATTGGGCATGGAAACATCCTCGTCCAAATGGGCATGTTGAATTGGTTGAAATGAAAGGTGATATTTGTTTAGAAGATGTTGACTTTGGATATAACGATGAGAAAACGGTTTTACATCAAGTCAATGTCAAAGCAAATCCTGGTGAAAAGATTGCTTTTGTTGGGGCGACTGGTGCTGGGAAAACAACAATTACAAACTTAATCAATCGTTTTTATGATATTCAAAAAGGAAGTATCACTTATGATGGGATTGATATTAAGTTGATTAAAAAAGATGATTTAAGACGTTCTTTAGGTGTGGTTTTACAAGATACACATTTATTTACAGGAACTGTTATGGATAATATTCGTTATGGACGATTAGATGCGACTGATGAAGAATGTATAGAGGCCGCAAAATTAGCAAATGCGGATACATTTATTCATCATTTACCTGATGGTTATCAAACAATGTTAAAGGGTGATGGTTCTAATTTATCACAAGGACAAAGACAGTTGCTTGCAATTGCCAGAGTGGCGGTTGCCAATCCACCAGCTTTGATCTTAGATGAAGCAACATCATCTATTGATTCAAGAACAGAAAAACTTGTTCAAGATGGAATGGATAAATTAATGAAAGGACGAACAACATTGGTTATTGCCCATCGTTTATCCACAATTAAAAATAGTGATTGTATCATGGTATTAGAACATGGTCATATAATTGAACGTGGCAATCATCAAGATTTAATTAAAGAAAAAGGAAAATATTACCAATTGTATACAGGTATTATTGATATGGATTAAGGCTTGTCTTTGGATAAGTCTTTTTCTTATGGATAAAAAAACAATCCCTAGGGATTGTTTGCATATTATTGAGGGCAACTGATTTCCATCATATCTTCTATCATATGATGCAAAGCATTGGCTTCATTTGTGTTAGCTGCTTTATAATAAACCTCTTTACCTTCTTTACGAGAAGTAATAAGTTTTGTATTTCTCAGTTTTCTTAAATGATGGGCAACCGCAGGGCTACTCATATTCATTAATGCAGAAATGTTGATAACACATTCTTCGCTATGACAAAGAATCCAAAAAATACGTAAACGTGTTTCATCACTTAACATTTTAAATAAGTCACTAACAATACTAAAATCTTGTAAATCAGGTATTTTTTTTAAAAGTTCTTCTGATTTGTGATGATGATGTGGTAAAGAATTTGATTGCATGTTCAAAAATCCTCCTCGTATCTATGGTATCACAATTCATGGAAGATAGAAATATTTTTTTAAGCATGTGATGAAAAGTCTTGACTTTTATGGAGGTATATCATATATTATAAGTGTAACGATTAAACAAATACTTAATCGTATAAATCTTTAGAAGGAGGAACAACTGATGAAGAAAACTTATAAAATTGAAGTCGATTGTGCAAATTGTGCAAATTTAATGGAAGAAGCAACAAAGAAAACAACTGGAGTCAAAGATGCAGTTGTGAATTTCATGACTCAAAAAATGATTGTAGAATTTGAAGAAGGACAGGATGCAAAAGCAGTCATGAAAGATGTTCTAAAAGCTTGTCAAAAAGTTGAACCTGATTGTGAAATCGAACTTTAAGAAGTTATGTGAATCATAACTTTTCTTACATTTATTCATGAAGAAATTCATTTTATATAGATAATGAAGGGAGAATCTTATGACAAAAAAACAAAAGAAAATGTTGGTAAGAATTATCTTATCAGCTATTCTGCTCATAGTTTTACAATTTATCCCAGTAACAGGCTTGATAAGATTTGCATTATATATGATTCCTTATTATATTGTAGGACATGACATTTTAAAAAAAGCTTGGAAAGGTATTATCAACAGACGTGTTTTTGATGAAAGTTTTTTAATGGCTGTAGCGACTATTGGGGCGATTGCTATTGCGATATATACAAAATCTGGTGATTATAACGAAGCAATTGCAGTTATGTTATTTTATCAAATTGGAGAATGGTTCCAAAGTTATGCAGTTGGAAAATCAAGAAAAAATATTAGTGAATTAATGGATATTCGTCCTGATTATGCCAATATAGAAAAAGATGGAAAACTTGAAAAAGTTGATCCAGATGAAGTGAGTATAGGAAGCATTATTATTGTTCAACCTGGTGAAAAAGTTCCAATTGATGGTATTGTTATTGAAGGAAGTTCAAGTTTAAATACTAGTGCTTTGACAGGTGAAAGTTTGCCTCGTGAAATCTTTGAGAATGATGAAATTATGAGTGGTTGTATTAATATGAGTGGTGTTTTGAAAATCAAAACTACAAAAGATTTGGTTGAAAATGCTAGTTCAAGAAAATCACGTTCAGAAGATTTTATTTCAAGATTTGCTAGAGTTTATACACCGGCAGTATGTTATAGTGCATTAGCTCTTGCTATTTTACCACCTCTTGTTAGAATATTTGTTTTGGGTGTTGATGCTATGTGGGGTGAATGGATTTATCGTGCTTTAACTTTTTTGGTAATTAGTTGTCCATGTGCCTTAGTTATTAGTATTCCTTTGAGTTTCTTTGCCGGAATAGGTGGAGCAAGTAAAGAAGGCGTTTTGGTTAAAGGATCAAATTATTTAGAAGCATTATCTCAAGCAAAATATATTGTTTTTGATAAAACAGGAACATTGACACGTGGTGTCTTTGAAGTCAATGCGATTCATCATAATGAAATGTCTGATGAACAATTGTTAGAATATGCTGCGTTAGCTGAAATTGCTTCATCACATCCAATTAGTAAAAGTTTACAAAAAGCTTATGGAAAAGAGTTGGATCGTAGTCGTGTTTCTCAAATTCAAGAAGTGAGTGGTAAAGGGATTATTGCAATTGTTGATGGTAAACAAGTTGTAGCAGGAAATGAGAAATTACTGTTACAGTTAGGTATTGAATCAAAATCTTGTCACAAAGTTGGAACAATTATTCATATGGCTATTGATGGGAAATATGAAGGACATATTGTGATTAGTGATATGATTAAAGAACATGCAAAAGAATCAATTGCGAAGTTAAAACATGCAGGAGTGAAGAAAACTGTGATGTTAACTGGTGATGCAAAGAATGTTGCTCTATCTGTTGCTAAGGAATTAGGTATTGATGAAGTTTATAGTGAATTATTACCTGGAGATAAAGTTACAAAAGTTGAAGAATTATTAGAAAATAAAGCTCCAAAAGAAAAATTAGCTTTTGTTGGAGATGGAATCAATGATGCACCAGTTTTATCAAGGGCTGATATTGGTATTGCGATGGGAGCTATGGGTAG
>CALDMQ010000300.1 GCA_937917505.1 uncultured Erysipelotrichaceae bacterium
TTATCAATCCATGCTTTCCCTACAAATTTAATAACAATAGCTACAATGACATAAACCAACCCAACTAACATTAATCCTGTTTGAGCCGCAGAAATATTTCCGCCCATTGCATCTACCGCCAAAACAACTGCAGTGATATACGCAAAAGATGATCCTAAATAAACAGGAACTTTCCCTTTTGTGCAAAAAGTATAAATTAATGTTCCAATTCCTGAGGCAAATAATGCAACTGAAACAGGAAAACCTGTAAGTATTGGAACAAGAATTGTTGCTCCAAACATTGCAAAAACATGTTGAATACTTAAAAACAACCATTTTAACATTTGGGGTTTTTCATTAACATCTACAATTAAAGTTTTATTTTTATCCATTTTATTTCTCCCTTTTTCACATTTTTATACATCATATCAAATTTTAAGACAATTGTCTTTAAGAAATGCAAAAAAAAGAGAATTATGTAAAATGATAACTCTCTCAAAAATTTATATCATTTTTTTGAAAATATGTGTTTAAAAAAAACATATATGACAATTACAAAAGCTATCATATATCCAATAGCTCCCAAAGTTGGAATACCAAATATTTGGGGTTGCATATTGGTTGTACATATAATACTAGAACTAATTAATAATGCCATGACCCATAAGCTCATGACAATATTCGAATCAATCTTCTTAGTAATCTTTCTAGTTCCATAGAAGCATGTAAATCTAAATTGATTTTTGTTTGTCCTTTTAACAAACCTTGTAAAATAGCACTAGTAAGTGAAGGAATATTCATCGCTTTATACATTGATTTATATGTATTTTGAGTTACTGTTTTTAATTCTTTTTTCCAATCTTTATCTAAAAAATGACCTTGCATATGTTGTGATGCAATCTCTATCATATTAAGATGTGGTGCGATTGTTGAAATAATACCTTCCATATGTGTCAAGCCTCTTGCTAACATTGTTAAACCATGAGGCATTGCTATTTTCTTTCATAACATCCATTAAATCCATAAACATATCAACTATATCAATGTTTCCCATATCTTCACTACCATATTTTACTAATAAATTACCAATATTTTCATACAAAAGACTTTGATCAGGTCTTTCAATAAAATCATCTAATGCGAGTACAGCATCTTGTATCATTCCAATATCGTGTATAGCTATTCCTTGTACCACTTTTTCAAGTAATTCACGTTCTCTAAGATTTAAACACCCCATCATGCCCATATCAATCCAAATAATTTGGCCATCTCTAACTTTGACATTTCCTGAATGTGGATCAGCATGGAAAAATCCATCATCCATGATTTGTTTCATGTAATTCTCAATGAGTTTGATACCTATTTCATTCAAGTCATAGCCATTTTCTTCTAAAGTATTTTTGTCATCAATACTATATCCTTCAATATATTCCATAACCAATACATATTCATTTGTATATTCATGATAAAGTTTTGGAACACCAACATAGACAATATCTTTATGTCGCCTTGCAAATTCCTCCATATGTGAAACTTCTTTATAAAAATTCATTTCATCTTTAGCAACATTCCATAATTCATCTAAAACCATATGAATATCAACCATATCTTGTAAACCTATTGGTGGTAAAAAACGTGTTGCTTTATGTAATAAATGAATATCTCGTTCCATTGTTTCATAAATTCCAGGACGTTGCACTTTCACGACAACTTCTTGACCTGATTTTAAAATAGCTTTATGAACCTGAGCTATAGATGCAGAACCTAAAGGCTTTGAATCAATACTTAAAAATATCTCTTGCCATGGTCTTGCATAAGCATTTTTTAAACCACTTTCGACTTCCTGAAACGACATTGGAGAAACATCTGATCTCAATCGTGTTAATTCATCACAATACCGTTTTGGTAAAATATCAGAATGCATCGACATGATTTGACCTAATTTTATAAACGTAGGTCCTAAATCTTCAAGAATTATACGTAATTTTATTGACGAAACCCCTCTACGTACTTCATGTTTACGTAAAACTTTCGTTATTTGTTTTAATCTTATTTTATATTCACGAGATTGTTCTTGTCTCATAATTAATCTACCTATTCATTATATGCATTTAATTTTTCTTTTAATAATTGTATATCTTCTGGTGACATTTTTTTAATAATGCATCTAAGTCAGTTGATGATGTTTGAGTTGTTGAATAATCTTTAGTTGATTTTTTTATTGTATGTTTTAATTCTTCATTGAGTGTTTTACCTTACTCAACAGTTAATTCTCCTTTTTCTACCATATCATCTAATAATGCTTTTGATTTTACAGCTGTTAATGCAGCAGCCCCAATTCCCGCTAAAATTATTTTTTTAAAGTATTCCCATTTCTTCCATAATACTACCTCCATTTTTATAATTTAGGAACAAAAATAATAAGACCAATCACAATCGCCATGATTGCTGAAACAAGAGCAGCACCTGCCGCTGTGTCTTTAGCAATTTTTGCTAATGATTTTCTTTCTTCAGTTACTAAATCAACAACAGCTTCTATTGCAGTATTTACTAATTCTAATGATAAAATCAATCCAAACAAAATAAAACAAACACACCATTCAACCAAAGAAATCTCAAACATAAAACCTGCAATAATAACACAAACCATACAAAAACAATGAATTTTCATATTTCTTTCTTTTATAAATCCTGTCCAAATTCCTTCAAATGCATAACCAAAACTTTTATACAAAGGATTCTTTTTTTGTATATTCATGGCATCACCTTCTTCTTAAATATATTATACTCCCTTTTTTAAACGAAAACATTAAATTAAAATAAAAACATATATTTTCATTATATGCATATGAAATTGAAAAAAAGAAATCAAGCAAGAATTTATTTTATCTTTAGGCATAAAAAAAGAAAGTGTGTTAATCCACTTTCGCTATATTAATCGTATATGGTGTTGTGCTTTCGATTGTATTATCCAAGTCATAAACAACATGACTTATAACATAATATCCATCATTGATATATATTTCAATAATATATTGATCAACATAAATATCTAAAATACATTCCTCAATTTGTGGTGTTTGACATATAAGATCGACATCTTTGTTATCTGTATTAAAAACCTGACTTCGATCAACTTTTAAACAACCATCATATTCAATCACATAACCGCCAATTGTCATCTTATCACCACATTGCATAACTGTATGAATATGTGATGCATTTTGATAATCAAAATTCTCTGTATTAACAGAAAAAAGTTCTTTAACATGAGGGTGGAGTCGTGTATAAATATGACCATTTTGATACTCAATCACTCGTGGATAGATGAAAAGTCCACGCCAGCCATCAGCCTTAACTGGCATACGCATCCAACCAATATAAATACGTCTTCCTTTTTCATCTATTGTTGTTTGCGGTGCATATAAATCTCTTCCATAATCTAATAATCTCAATTCATTTGTGATTGTCAAGTCAAGACTTTCATAATCAAGGTCACAAGTAGTAATTCTTGCATGACTAGGATAACCATGACTTTCTGTCCGTTCTGGTGACATAATGAGAAATTGTTGCCCGCAAATATCAAAAATATCAGGACATTCCCACATATCACCTATTTTTATTCCGCGATAATTATTTCGATACGTCCATTCCTTAGCATCTAATGATGTATAAAATAATAACTGTCCTTGATACTGATTATTGTCATCTAAGTACTTACTTGCAAGAACCATATAGTATGTATTATTATATTTCCATACTTTAGGATCCCTTGTATGTGTTGGATGCCCAATATCTTTATCCTTAAATACAGGAATAATGAGATGTTTATCATTCACATTATCGAATTCGAATCCATCATGAGATACCAACATACTTTGACTTGCTAAAAAATCATCCCCTGATACATTTTGATGAATATTTTCTGGATCAGGTTTAGTATATTG
>CALDMQ010000301.1 GCA_937917505.1 uncultured Erysipelotrichaceae bacterium
TGACATATTCACCGATTACTGGTGGTATAGGAAATATTGAATTTTTAGGTTGTTTCAAGTTAGGTCAATATGATGAAAATTATGATATAGAAAGTGTTGTAGAAAAGGCACATCTTCATTTTGAAGGGTAGGTGAATATATGTTAAAAAGTTTATATATTTCATCTTTTGTTATTATTGATGAAATGCGTGTAGATTTTGAAAATGGTATGAGTGTTTTAACTGGTGAAACTGGTGCTGGTAAATCTATTATTATTGATGCTTTAGGGCAACTATGTGGAAATAGAGCATCTACATCACTTATTAAAAAAGGTTGTTCAAAAGCTATTATAGAAGGTATTTTTGATACTACAATCACAGATGAATTTCTAAATTTATTAAATGAATTTCACATACCTCAAGATGATGAATATGTTATTACAAAGGAAATACAAGATAATGGAAAAAGTATTGTCAAAATCAACTATCAGACATCTTCTACTACAGTATTAAAAAAATTAATGCCTTATTTTATAGATATTCATTCTCAATTTGAAACTCAAAAATTATTTGAAGAAAAAAATCATATTCAACTTTTAGATGAATATGGAAATAAGGATATAAATCCATTACTTTATGAATATGAAAACATGTATTCATCATATAAAAGTTTAAACAAACAATTAGACCAAGCAATCCATGAAGATTTAAGTGACGAGCAATTAGAGTTCTTACAAAGTCAGTATGATGAAATTGATCAAGTTGATTGTAATGATGAAGATGTAGAAGCATTGGAAGCAGAACTCAAATTATTGCAAAATCATGAGAAATTAAATGAACATATTCAAATCTATCAGCAACATATGAATCAAGTCACTACGCAATTAAAAGATGCTTTGCATCAATTAGATAGTATTTTAGAGTATGGTGATTTTCAAACTGCTTATGATAATATTTATAATTATTATTATAATCTTATAGATGAAAATGAAAATATTTTAGATAGCTATCGTAGTTATCATTTTGATGAATATCGTTTTAATGAAGTTCAAGAGCTTTTATTTCAAGTTAATCGTTTGAAAAGAAAATATGGATTAACAATGGAAAGAGTATATGAATATAAAGATGAATTGCAAGCCAAAATAGAGCATATTCATCATCGTGATGATTATATTCAAGATTTAACAAAACGTGTTCAAGAAGCTAAAGAAAAATGCTTAAAACAAGCAAAAAAAATTCATGATACAAGATGTGAATATGCATCTGCATTTGAAAATGATATTCATTTACAACTTCAAGATTTATATTTAGATAAAGCAATTTTTAAAGTTCAAATAAGTGAAACTGAATTACAGCCATTAGGTATGGACAAAGTCCAATTTATGGTTTCTATTAATCAAGGACAAAATTTAAGTTTGTTGAATGAAACAGCTAGTGGTGGAGAAATTTCACGTATTATGCTGGCAATTAAAACAATCATTCTCTCTTATGAAAATGTTGAAACTATTGTTTTTGATGAAGTAGATACTGGAGTTAGTGGTAAAGTTGCATCGCGTATTGGCAAAAAAATGCATCAATTATCATCAAACAAACAAGTTATTTGCATTACACATCTTCCTCAAGTTGCATGTCTCTCGGATTATCAATATAGTATTGAAAAAACATCCTTAGATGAAGAAACTATTTCATCTATTCGCTTGTTAAATCAAGATGAACGTGTCATAGAAATTGCTAAAATGTTATCAGGTACTCATATTACTAAAGAAGCAATTGACAATGCAAAGCAATTATTACAGGTATAAAACAAAAGCATATATGCCAAACTAGAATGTAATCAGATGATTACAGGGAGGTGTATATGCTTTGCTTTATAGAAGGTTAAGTATTACACTATTCGTTGTTTTAAGTATTCTTTTAGGAAGTTCATCTGTTTATGCAGCGGAAGTTTTTTTAGGTGGAGATTCAATTGGTATAGAACTTAATTATGATGGAGTTGTGATTAGTGGGACATATGATATTTCTATTGACAACAAATCTTATAATCCTTCTTCTGATGGTTTTGTATCAGGTGATCTTATCAAGAAAGTTAATGACAAAACAGTTAAATCAATATCCAACTTAATGAAACTCATTGAAAGTGACATTGAAAAACAAAAACCAATTTTTTTAACCATTCAAAGAGATGGTCGGATTTTTACACAAGAACTGAAAATCCAACACAATCAAAAACAATTCTCAACAGGTTTATATGTTCAAGATGGATTATCTGGAATAGGAACAATGACTTACTATAATCCTTCCAATCAACAATTTGGTGCTTTAGGACATATCATGTATGATTCTAAATTGTCCAATGATATTCCTTTAAATCATGGAAAGGTATATAACTCTTATATCAAGAAAATACGTCCAAGTGAAAATGAACAACCTGGAGAAAAGGTAGGAGAGATAGGTTCTATAGACATTGGTACTGTTTTTGAAAATAATAACTTTGGTATTTATGGATCATATATTGATAGTCAAATTACTAATAAAGAAACTATATCAACTGCTTCTATGGATGAAGTCAAAAAAGGCGATGCTTATTTCTTAACTGTTTTAAATGGTCATGAGATTCAAAAATGTCATATTAAAATTACACATCTTAAAAAACAAAAACACCCTGATGTTAAAGGTATAACCTTTGAAGTTGTAGATAAAGATGTCTTAAAACAAGCTCATGGTATTGTCCAAGGAATGAGTGGTTCACCAATTATTCAAAATGGAAAATTAATCGGTTGTGTCACTCATGTGAACGTGAATAATGCAAAAATAGGTTATGGCCTATATATTGATTGGATGCTTCAAAACAACAATTAGGAATCGAAAGATTCCTTTTTTGATAAACGATAATTTCACATTTTAAGACATGAGATGTCAATTCATGTCGTCAAAAAAGATGTATTTATCATTTATATTTATTTTTTTAACCCTTTTTTGTATCATTTTGTATTTTACTCTATGTTTCTTTATTTATCATATATATAATAACTTTGCTGATACGGCGAAAACGAAAGGAGAAAAATGAATATGAAAACTTTTATTGCTGTAGACCAACAAGATATGTTGGAAAACATCAAATCAGGATTGGAGGGAACACATCACTTTGAAGTAATCGGAAATGCAAATAATGGGACAGATTGTTTAAATTATTTAAATCAAAAAAGATGTGATTTGTTAGTTATTGATTTAATGCTATCTGAAATTGATGGGATTGGTGTTTTAAACAGACTCAAAGAAATGAAAAAAGAAAGTTATGATAAAGTAGTTTGTATTACTCAATTTACTAATCCAATGATTTGTAACAAACTTGAAGAACTAGGAGTAGACTATTGTTTTAAATATCCATTTCATATGCAACATTTTGTGGATTCTGTTGATTATATTACTTCACAAAATGATGATATGAGATACATGGATAATAATGATGAATCAGAAAAATATAAAAAAGTAAAGATTGAAAATGAAATCACTGAAATACTACATGAAATTGGTATTCCTGCTCATATTAAAGGTTATATGTATTTAAGAACTGCTATCTTAACAACATATTACAACATCGATATCTTAGGACAAGTAACTAAAGTCTTATATCCTGATATTGCACGCATGTATAATACAACATCATCACGTGTTGAAAGAGCGATTCGTCATGCAATTGAAGTTGCTTGGAATCGTGGTAATACAGATGCTATTGATGATATTTTTGGTTATACTGTATCTGCTGTTAAAGCAAAACCTACAAACTCAGAATTTATTGCAATGATTGCTGATAAATTAAGATTAGCTCATAAAACAACTTATGCTAAAAAAGAAAATCTTTATAACTACAAAGATTATATGTTAAAATAGTTATAAAGGTGAGGTGGGGTTATGCAAATTATATTTCATATAGATTTAAATGCTTTT
>CALDMQ010000302.1 GCA_937917505.1 uncultured Erysipelotrichaceae bacterium
ACATAGCATTCCTGCACTTTTAGCCATATTTAAGTTTGCTAAATATCTTTTAATGATTGGCCATCTTTCTTGAATATTTTCTAAGATCTTACGATTTGCTTGAACAAGTATATTCATAATATCATCAGGATCTACTGCTGTTTCATCATCTACATTTTCTTCTACAGGTTGTTGTTCTTGGAATTCAAATGTTGGAATATCTTCTTCTATAACAGGTTCTTCAATTTCTTGAACAATTTCTTCTTGGATAGGTTCATCTTGTACGATTTCTTCAATAATTTCTTCATGAACATCCTCAACAACATCATCTTCTATCATCTTTGCTGTTTTTTCTTCAAAAATAGGTTTGATGATAGGTTGTTGAATAGGTTGTGCAACAAGTTTTTTTTCCTCTTTAACATGATTACATATTTTTAATATTGCAAGTTCAAAGTAAATAGATGGATTAATCACTTTCGCATATTTCTCACTTGCATCCATCAAAATATCAATGAAATCAAAAGCTTCTTCACAACTCATATATGGAGAAATCATATCTAAATAATACTTAGATAAAACAAATAAAACAGATTCATCATTCGTATTTTTATAAATAATCACATCTTTTAAAATATCAACTAAATCTAAAGTCAATCTTTTAATATCAATACCATTCATCTTCATATCATCTAACAAAGATAAAGATGTCTTCATATCCTTAGATAACATCACTTTAATAAGTTCAATCTTACTATCTAAAGATAAAATACCATAAATATGATTCACATCTTCAACAGTTAAATGCTTATCATTATAAGCTAAACATTGCTCTAAGATAGATAAAGCATCACGCATTCCCCCATCAGCTAATTTCGCAATCATATTTAAAGCTTCATCATCACATTCAAAGTGTTCTTCACTCACAATATCTTTCATTCTTTTCACCATGTCTTGTAGACTTAATTTAGAGAAATCAAATCTTTGACATCTTGAAATAATTGTAGGTAAGATTTTATGAGGTTCAGTAGTAGCAAGTATAAATACAACATGAGCTGGTGGTTCTTCTAATGTCTTTAATAAAGCATTAAAAGCACTTGGTGTCATCATGTGAACTTCATCAATAATATAAACTTTATATTTCCCTTGAGTTGGTGCATATTTCACTTTCTCAATTAAATCTCTGACTTCATCAACACCATTATTACTAGCGGCATCTATTTCAATAACATCAGGATGTGAACCTACAGTAATATCTTTACAATTTTGACATTCATCACAAGGTTTTACATCTCCAGTACAGTTAATCGCTTTAGCTAATAATTTCGCTATTGTGGTTTTACCAGTTCCTCTTGGACCACAAAACAAATAAGCATGAGCAATCTTATTTTCTTCAACCGCATGTCTAAGTGTTGTAATAATATGTTCTTGTCCTGCAACTTCATTAAATTTTTGAGGACGATAAACTCTATATAATGTTTTATATGCCATGTTCCCAACTCCCTGCCTATCAATTATAACATACTTCATATAAAAAGAGAAAAGTTAAATATGAAAACAAAACACTTGATATAATAAAATTACCTATTATATTATTAAGAAAAGGAGGACTATAAAATGAAGAAAATAGAATTTGAAAGAATCAAATCTGAAACTGTATCTTGGGGAGGTATCAAAGGAAGTCGATATGAATTTGAAGGAATTGAAGAAAAAATAAAAGAACGTCTTTTAGATGGATGGAATTATTTAGGTTATATTCCTATTGAAACAAGAGCTACTGGCGATATTGAAACATTATCTTTAATCTTTGAAAAAGATAAATAATAAGAAAATCAGAACATAAATTCCTTTATTTCTACCTTCTATTTATATGAATGAGATTATAAACTTGTTATAATATAAATGAAAGGAAGGATGATTATGGTTACTCATCAAATCGGATTATTTATATCTCGTTGTAGAAAAGAAAAAAATATGACTCAAAAACAATTAGCTGATATTGTTGGTGTCAGTGATAAATCTGTTTCAAAATGGGAAAGAGGTATTAATCTACCAGAAAGTTCTCTATTCATCCCTCTATGTGAAGTACTTGATATACAAGTTCAAGAGTTGTTACTAGGTGAACATATTGAACAAAAAGAATTATTACAGAAATCTAATGAACTTCTTGTAGATTTATCAAAACAACAAGATCAAGAAGCCGCAACAACAGTGAAATTTATTGGATTTTTCATTTTATTTCCAATTATATTTATTTCAATTATGACTACTATACCTTACGAAGATTTTATAGGAATAATCGACGGTTGTAGTCTTATATGTCCTTTTACATTTATGTGGGGATTCATTAGACTTATAGAATCACTTATGAATAATAAACCATATTTTAGATATTTCTTAGTCACTTCATTTAGTTTATTTATATTATTTCTGTACTTTTACTAAAAAAAGATTTCAACAATATTATTCTGAAATCTTTTTTATATTCTTTTTGTTTTAAAATAATTTGATATGAGTGTAGAACATTCTTCTTCTAAAATTCCTGCTTCTACCTCTG
>CALDMQ010000303.1 GCA_937917505.1 uncultured Erysipelotrichaceae bacterium
TATATTTTCATCCATTGGTTTAATAAAACGTGCATTTATTAAATTGACAGAAAGATTTTGATTTTCAATCAACTTTTGAACTTCGATAACTTTTTGATCATATGTAATAATTGTCGTTTTATTTTTTTGATTATAAATCACTTTTTCCCATGTTCCTACTGTAATTGTATTCGCTATATCACATTCAATATCATCAATTTCTCCTCTAGGAAAACGAATAACATAAGGTGCATCATTATTTATAAAAGCTGTATTGACCATTTTTTTAGCTTCTAAAGCATCTTTTGGTGTCATATATATCAAATTTGGAATTGATGATAAAAAACTTAAATCAAAAACACCATGATGTGTTTCTCCATCAGCACCAACTAATCCTGATCGATCTATACTAATCAAACACGGTAAATTCATTCTAGCAATATCATGATTGATTTGATCATATGCTCTTTGAATAAAAGAAGAATAGATAGTAATATATGGTTTCTTATTAGCAGCAGCAAGTCCTGCCGCAAAAGTCATCGCATGTTCTTCTGCAATTCCAACATCAAAAGAACGTTGAGGATAGTGCTCAAAAATACTTTGTAAACAACTTCCAGAAATCATTGCAGGTGTAATTACAACAATATCTTCATCTTTCTCCATTAATTTTTCAACCTGTGAAGACATCACTTGACTCCAACTTATTTTTGAAGATTTTTTTTGTTTAATTCCTTGACGATAATCAAATGGTGAAACACCATGATATAATCCATAATAATCATTTTCTGCCAAAGGGTAACCTTTTCCTTTAATTGTATGAACATGCACAACAACACTTTTATTAACTTCTTTTGCAAGTTCAAATGCATTAATCAAATCATGAAAATCATGTCCATCAACAGGTCCAATATAATCCAATCCAAATTCTGCAAAGATATTATCTGCCATCACATTATCTTTGATATGATCTTTTATATTTTTGGTTAAGCAATAAATTTTATTTCCAATTTCACTTTTTTTCAAGAAACGAACATAGTTTGATTTAGCATTTTTATATTGTGTTGACATACGTACATCCGATAAAAAATTACTAAATCCACCAACATTTTTAGAAATAGACATATTATTATCGTTTAAAATGATGATG
>CALDMQ010000304.1 GCA_937917505.1 uncultured Erysipelotrichaceae bacterium
ATCAAGGACAGGTCTTGTTTAAGGAAACAATTGCTGAGACTGTTGAAGGAGTAGGACATTTTGAACCATTGCGTCATTATGCAGAAGTTCATCTTTTATTAGAGCCTTTACCTAGAGGGAGTGGCTTACAATTTGATATAATTATGAAAGAAGATGACTTAGATAAACATTGGCAAAGATTGGTATTGACTCATCTTCAAGAAAAAGAACATAAAGGTGTTTTAACGGGTTCATCTATTACAGATATGAAGATTATCTTAGTCAATGGAAAAGCCCATTTAAAGCATACTGAAGGTGGTGATTTTAGAGAAGCTACTTATCGAGCGGTAAGACAGGGACTTAAAAAGGCAAAATCACTTTTATTAGAGCCTTATTATCAATATCGTTTAGAGTTGCCACATGATTATATGAGTAAAGCTGTTTTTGATTTAGAACAAATGCATGCGACATTAGAAATCACACAACAAGATAATTTATCAGTCATTCTAGGAAAAGCACCTGTTCGTTTTATGAAAAATTATCAAAGTCAAGTTGTTCATTATACCAAAGGACAAGGACAATTATATTGTACCCTTGTAGGGTATGAAGAAGCAAAAGATGTAGATAAAATCATTGATGAAATAAGTTATGATAGTGAGAAAGATATGCACAATCCAACAGGTTCTATTTTTTGTAAACATGGAGCAGGATTTTATGTACCTTATGACGAAGTGACAGATTATATGCATTTGCCAGCTTATTTAAAAAAGACGACAAATCATCAAGAAGCATTTATACGTTTTTCTCATAGTGATGATGACTTAGAAGCTATTTTTGAAAAAACATATGGACCTGTGAAAAGACGTTTGTCTGATAATTTTAGTTATGAAAAGAAAGAGAATATTCACTCGAACACTGTGAAACAATTACCTGAATGTTTACTTGTTGATGGGTATAATGTGATTTATGCTTGGCCTGAATTAAAAGACATTGCTAAGGATAATTTAGATGTTGCAAGAACAAGATTGATTGATATTCTTGGGAATTATCAAGGATATAAGCAATGTACCTTGATTATTGTTTTTGATGCGTATAAGGTTAAAGGTCATGTTGGAAGTATTGAACAAATTCATAATGTTCATGTTGTGTATACGAAAGAAGCTCAAACAGCCGATATGTATATTGAAAGAACAACACATCAATTAAGTCAAAATTATCGTGTTATTGTCGCAACATCTGATGCTTTAGAACAAACTATTGTTATTGGACAAGGAGCAAGGCGTATATCTTCAAGGGAATTGTTATTAGAAGTAGAGTCTTTGACAAAGAATCAAAAAGAAGAATTTGATCGTAAACAAAAAAAGAGTCGTAATTATTTATTAGAAGATGTGAAAAATTATAAAAAATAAAATGCATATGATTGGTATTTTCTTATTTTTTGTGACATAATGAATTTGTAAGGAGGAAGATAAAATGAAATTATACAGATGTAGTATTTGTGGAAATATAGTTGATAAAGTTGTGGATGTAGGTGTTCCTGTTATGTGTTGTGGAAAACCAATGGAAGAATTAGTTCCTAATACTGTTGAAGCAGCAACTGAAAAACATTTGCCAGTAGGTGAAATCAAAGATGGTGTGCTAACAGTGAAGGTTGGGGAAATCGAACATCCAATGTTAGATGAACATTATATTACAACAATTCTTGTTGTGTTAGGAAAACAAGTTTTACGTGCTGATTTAAAACCAGGAGAAGAACCAAAAACAAGTTTTGCTTTAAATGGTTATAAAGGATTAGTTGAAATCTATGAATATTGTAATCTTCATGGATTATGGAAAACTGAATTACATGTTTAAACCTCTTATCTAAGGGGTTTTTAATTATGCCTAAAACGTATATTTTGTATAGAAAATAGGTATTAGACATATCTTATGTCTTTTTTTATAATAAAAACATCAAGGAGTGATGTTATGTTTACGAATGAAGATTTAAGAAAAATGATAGTTCCCTTGTTTTTTGAACAACTATTAGTGATGCTTGTAGGAATTGCAGATACTTTTATTGTGAGTTATGTTGGAGAATCTGCAGTATCAGGTGTTTCATTAGTGAATATGTTTAATACTGTGTTTATTTATTTGTTTACAGCACTTGCTTCTGGTGGGGCTGTTATGATCAGTCAATATATTGGGAATAAAGATAAAAAAAATGCCATTTTATCTTCAAGTCAATTACTGATGTTTTCAACAATCTTTTCCATTGTCATTGCGGTTTTGGTATGTGCTACTAATGAATGGCTATTAAGACTTATGTTTGGTCAAGTTGATAATGCAGTTATGGAATCATGTGTGACATATTTAAGAATATCAGCTTATTCATATCCAATGCTTGCAATTTATAATGCTGGAGCAGCTATGCAAAGAAGTTTATGTAAAACAAAAGTGACAATGTATATTTCAATTATTGCTAATATTATCAATGTGATTGGGAATATTATTGGTGTCTTTGTATTAAAAGCTGGAGTTGTAGGTGTAGCCTATCCATCTTTGATTGCACGTTTATTCTCAGCTATAGCAATCACAATCTTATGTTTTAAAACAAATCAAGAGGCTTATTATACAAAAGATGATGTTCTAACTTGGGATGTTCCTATGTTATCGCGTATATTAAAAATAGCAATTCCTAATGGTGTAGAAAATGGAATCTTCCAACTTGTTAAAGTTGCACTTGGAAGTGTTGTGGCATTGTTTGGAACTTATCAAATTGCGGCTAATGGGATTGCTCAAAGTATTTGGTCTTTAGCAGCTTTGGTTGGTTCGGCAATGGGTCCTGTTTTTATTACAGTTATTGGGCAATGTCAAGGTGCCCAAGATGATGAGGCTACGCAGTATTATTTTAAGAAGTTAATGAAGATTACATTAATTTTCTCTATTGCATGGAATGGGATTGTCTTTGCATTAACTCCTATATTTATGCAATTCTATGCTGTGTCAGAACAAACAAAAGAATTAGTGATTATTTTAGTACTTATTCATAATGTTTTTAATACTGTAGCATTCCCATTCTCAGGACCTTTGAGTAATGGTTTAAGAGCAACTGGTGATGTGAAGTATACTATGATCGTTTCCATTGCTTCGACAGTCGGAGGACGTTTGGTTTTATCAATTATTTTAGGTATTTATTGTCATATGGGTGTGATTGGTATAGCGTATGCAATGTGTTTAGATTGGTCAATTCGTGCGATTATATTTTATATGCGTTATCGTAGTGGTAAATGGAAAGAGTTTCAGTTAGTAGGGGAGTAAGATTATCTTGCTTCTTTTTTAATTGTCATGAAAATAGGACTGTTGCTTTGAAAATGTTTGTTGTAAAATAAAGATAAGGAGTCATCGTGATGGATGAGATATTTTATTAGTCTTATCAAACACTGTTTATATATCCTCAATTAATAATGAGATTATGTGTTGTATTTTTCAAAAAGAGTATGGGAGATAATGTCAAGGTTTCTACAAGGTTAAATATTTTTATCAAGAAGTAGAAAAATGATAAGTTTACTTAAAACTGTATCCTACAGGTGGTTATGCATAGGGATTGATAAAAAATTATTTTTATTAGATTGAGAAGGAGTTCATTTATGAAAAAATTAAGAACGTTATTAATGTGTTTATTGATGTGTGGCTGTGCATCAGACGAGTATCAAACGATATCTGCTTCGCAAGCAAAAGATATGATGGAACAAGAAGATGTTGTGATTATTGATGTGAGGGAGGAAGACGAGTATAAACAAGGACATATCAAAAATGCTGTTTTGATTCCTTTAAATACGATTGATGAAAACAACCCACAATTACCAGATAAAAATCAAACTTTACTTATTTATTGTAGAAGTGGAAATCGTAGTGCAAAAGCAGCAAAGAAATTTATAAAATTAGGTTATCAAAATGTTTATGATTTTGGTGGCATTATAAATTGGCCATATGATATCGTTGAATAAAAGAGAGTTTTTATCCTATACTATAAAATAGGAGATGAGAGTATGAACTTTTATATGAATAAGAATGATAATTTCTTCATACAATTAGATCATGATGATTTTACAAGTGAAGAAATGAAATTGATTTTATTAGAAAAACATGAAGGTGATGAAAAGAAACATCAACCACTTGTGTCTCGTGTGGGAAACACTATCACAGTTAAAATTGGTGATATTATGCATCCTATGTCAGTAGAGCATCATATTTCGATGATTTTCTTAAAAACAAAACAAGGTGGACAATATAAGAAGTTGAGTTATTTAGAAACACCGATTGTGAAATTTGAATTGTCTGAGGATGATGAACCTATAGAGGTTTATGGTTATTGTAATTTACATGGATTATGGAAAGAGAAGGTTTAGGAACATGTACTTGTATGTTCCTTTTAATATGATAAAATAGAAGTTGAGGTGAAGATGATGGAGAAATTAACGATAAATGATTTTGATGAAGCATATGCTTTATTTCAAAAGGCTTTTATTCCAGCGGAATTAAGACCTTATAAAAAAATGAAACCTTTGTTTGAACAAAATCAACTTATTATTTATGGTTATAAAGACAAACAAAAATTAGTTGCGACTTTACTTGTTTGGGAATTAGAAAATTGTATTTTTTGGGAGAACTTTGCGGTTGATGAAAGTCTAAGAGGACAAGGAATAGGCAGTCGAGTATTAGAAGAAGTGAAAGCAATGTATCAAGATAAAACAATTATTCTAGAAGTAGAAACACCTTTTGATGAAATGAGTCAAAGACGTATTGGATTTTATCAAAGACATGAATTTATGTTAAATCCTTATTCTTATATTCAACCAACATTAGATGTCAATCCAACAAATGTCAAACTTCAATTAATGAGTTATCCTTATAT
>CALDMQ010000305.1 GCA_937917505.1 uncultured Erysipelotrichaceae bacterium
TCATATGGACCATCTACATTTGACATTTTAAAACAATCTGATAAATAATGAATACCACAATCTATTGAATAATTTGAATCAGTAATACCGTTAGGTTTCTTAAAGTATTTTGTATTATATTCACATTTATTTAAGTATTCGAATAACAGGATTCATTTCATATAAAATCTTTTTTATCAAAACTATAATTTATTTTCAGCCATAACACCTACTAAACGATGAGGAACATAAAGTTCTTCCAAATAACATATTTCATTTTCATTCAAAGTCACATCTAATGCTCTTATTACATCATCTATATGATGCTTTTTTGTTGCACCAACAATTGGAGAAGTAACTTTTTGCATAAGCCAAGCAAGTGATATTTCTGTCATTGATACATTTTTTTGTTTTGCAAGTTCTTCAACTCTACGAATAATTTTTAAATCATCGTTGGCAGTTTTTTCGTATTTTCCTTTTGCATATTGATCTTCTTGCATTCTTCTTGATTGTGTTCCTGGATGCATTGCTAGTCTTCCAGAAGCTAAAGCACTATAAGGTGTTAAAGCAACATGATGTAAATCACAATAAGGTTTCATTTCTCTTTCTTCTTCTCTAAAAATTAAATTATAATGACCTTGTACACTTACAAATGATTGAAATCCTCTTTCCTTAGCTATTTCATTAGCCTTTGCGATTTGCCATGCATAACAATTAGAAATTCCAATATATCTTATTTTCCCTTGATTAATTAAATCATTTAAAACTTCTAAAGTTTCTTCTATTGGAGTATGATAATCCCATGCATGAAGGATATATAAATCTACATATTCCATTTGTAATCTCTTTAAACTACTATTCAAACAATTTTCAATATGTTCTCTAGCAGTTAAACCTTGATTGATTTGTTCCAAAGTACGCCCATGAAACTTTGTAACAATAACCACATTTTCTCTTAAAGCATATTCTTTAATAGCTTTTCCTAAATATATTTCACTTGTTCCATTTTGATAGGCCATAGCAGTATCAAAAAAATTAACCCCTTTCTTTAATGCATAATGAATAATTTCTTTGGATTCATTATAAGGCAATGTCCATGTATGCATTCCTTGCAATGAATCACCAAATCCCATACAACCCAAACAGATTCTTGAAACTCTTAGATCAGTATTCCCTAGTTGTACATACTCCATTAATAGTCCTCCTGTCTAATAATATCTTTTAAAATAAATTTCTTATTTTCATACATGTAAACAAAAATACAACAATTACCAAATCCTTGTTTTAATTCTTCTGTTGGATCTTTCCATGATCTTAAAAAATTAAAACAAGCTCCTCCATGACTAACTGCTAACACAACTTCATGATCTTCTTTCTCCATTAAAGAAATCAATGTAGATACCATACGTTCTTTTGTATCATTAGAAGATTCACCACCATATTGCAAATAAAATGTTTCACAATCTTGAGGTGTAAGATGTGCATTTAACCTTTCACTTTCACCTTCTAATTCTCCATAAAACATTTCTTTTAATCCCTTTAAACGTGTATAAGGCATGTGAGTAATAAGTTCTAATGTATCACAACATCTTTCACTTGTTGAACTATAAGCATGATCAAATTGAATATGTTCCTTTTGAAAATACTCTTTGACTCGTTTAGCTTGAATTTGCCCTTTTTTCGTTAAAGGCGAATCACACCATCCTTGAATTTTATGCTGTGCATTAAACAAAGTTTCCCCATGTCTAACTAAATATAGCATTTTCATCTTTTATGTCCTTGAAGCACATATTTTTCTCCAGGAGCTAATACTTTCACCCTCTGTGGATTAACAACATTATGAATAATATCTTCTGGATTTCCATTAAATGGTGTCATCAAAGGTGCATCAACACTTCCCCAATGAATACAAATCAAATCAGCATGAGGATAAGCGTTAGCAAGTTCAATTGCTCCATGAAGTGTAATATGCCATTCATTATCTGCAAAATCAAATAAAATAACATCTGGTTCTTCACGAGTAAGATGCTCAGGTAATAACTTGGAATCTCCAGGCATCCATATTAAACCATCTTTTGTTCTTAACTCATAACCACAATAAACCTTTTCTTCCCAATACCGATATTGCCATTTTTGTGAACCATTTTGCCAATTATGCAAAGCTGGTGTTACAGTCACTTTTATATCATTGACAAAAAACGCTTCATGTATATTATGTTTTTGTGTTATAAATCCCTCTTCATTCATGACATCTGCTACATAACCTGGAGCATGATAACTGCGACATACATCTTGCAAATGCAAACAAGTTGGTCTTGAAAAATGATCATTATCAATATGGGTAATAAAAACACCATCAAGTGTAGGGATATCCTGTGATAAAATAGGTACTTCATATAACAATGGAATATCAAATCCTTCTAGAACTGGATCAATCATTATATTCGTTTGATGTGAATGAATAAAAACACCTCCACCACCTAACCAATATATTGTTGTTTCATCATTATCTTGAAACTGTTTTGATAAAATAGGATGACTTTTAGGAGCAACTGCTTGTCCTTGACTATTTTTATATATATGCATAAAATAACCTCCTTTTCTTAATTGTACTACAAAGAAAAAGAGGTTTCTATTGATGATTCTTTATATTTGTCTAAATCTTGACAAACACACATATTTGTCTATTAATTGTAAGGATTAGGATGTTCGCTTCCTTCAAACAAAACATCCATTCCCATAGAACGCATTTTAACAATCATATCAACAATATCCTGCTCCATGACTGGCATATCAGATAAAATCCAAGATAGTGTCATACTACTTGAA